>CAMDEB010000114.1 GCA_945893085.1 Rhodoplanes serenus
CAGGAAGTCCGAGTTGCCGGGCGCGGCCGCGGCGTTGTGCTTGCCGGGCTCGGCGCGCACCAGATCGACGAACTCGCGCAGCGTATTGGGCTTCAGCGATGCGGGCGTTGCCGCGGACAGAATGAGCGTGGTGACGTTGCTGACGGGCACGAGGTCGCGGTCCGCGTCGTAGGGCAGCTTCTCATGCGTGTAGGGATGGACCGCGAAGGTTCCGACCGGAACGTACAGCAGCGTGTGCTCGTCATTGGCCGCGATGAAGGCGTTGATGGCGACGAAACCGTCGCCGCCGGGTCGGTTCTCGATCACCACCGACTTGCCCCAGCGCGCCGCGAGATGACCCGCCAGCAGGCGCGTCGTGATGTCGGCGCCGCTGCCGGGCCCGAACGGCAGGATGAATCTCACCGTCCGCGCCGGAAAGGTCTGCGCGGCCGCGCCCGAGATGGCATGGACACCGGCGATAAGCGCTGCGGCGAGGACGATCAGAAGCCGTGACATCGGATGTTCTCCACCTCTGGGATGCTTCGCCGTCGCGATCGGATCGCGAGCGCCAGCGCGGTATTTTAGCTGGCCGTCATCATATCGCATTCGGCTGCCCTGTCTCGGCCGCCGGTAGTGTCTCAGTTTGAAATTTGATCGGCGGTCTTTTTGTAGGGACCGCGCTTACCTGGCTTCGGGGCGGCAGCGTCCACCATGCCAGCCAGATCGGTCATGCTCCAAAGCGTGTCGCTGACGCCAGCGGCCATCGCGGGCGAGAGGCTCTTGAGTGGGCTGACATCGACGTTGCGCCGCGAAGCCACGTCGAGAAAGGTATCCAAGGCGAACGCCGATCAATCGCGAACGACTGCTTTGCCCTCGCGATGAAGATCGACCACTACAACGCAGCCCACCCGAAAGAAGAGCCGTTGCAGGCGGTGTTCAACTTCGAAGAGGACATCGAAGAAATGAAGATCGCAAAGGGCATCCGCAAGACTGCCTAACTTCCCTTTTTCCAACGTGCGGCAGATGCAGCCCTGGCGATTTCAGACCGATGCTCCGGCGTCAGGACCACCCGCGCTTTGCCGCCTTGGCTCGCTTGGGGGCCTTGCTCGGCGTATCCTCAATCTCCCCCGTCGCAACCCGCATGACGTGGACCGCGTTGCCGATCACGTCGGCGGGGCGCTTCTCGCCTTTAGGACCTCGGGGCATCTCTTGCAATCTCAAGGATGTTTTCATTGATGGCTTCAAGACCCTTAGCGATGCCTGCTAGGCCCGCGCAAATGGCCAAGGCACTATAGTAAAAAGTGGCACCTAGTTCTTCGGCGTTCTGAGCTCTTTCCATCTCTGCGCTGATGTTGTCGCGGACCACACTTGCGTCAAAAGCCTTCATAGCGGACAGCCCTCCCCAACATCCTTAGTATATATATTCCAGACTATTCGACTAGATCGATCAAATTTCAAACTGAGACACTACCCGGCCGCCATGCCGGTTGGCACGGCGCGCCTGGCTCAATAACATCGGCGTGGCGCGGCATCGGACCGAATGCGGGGGAGGACACGATGAGACGTCGCGATGTTCTGGCTCTCGGCGTCGCTGCCGTGCCGGCCTTGGCGTGGCAAGCCGTCGCGCAGGATGGCTATCCGAACCGGCCTGTCCGCCTGGTCATTCCATCGGTGCCGGCAGGCGTGCACGACGTGATCGGCCGGCTGTGGGCGGAGCGGGTGAAGCCCATCCTCGGCACCGTCGTCATCGACAATCGGGGCGGTGGCGGCGGCTTGATCGGCGCCAACGACGTCGCCCATTCGCCGCCCGACGGCTACAGCATCCTGCTCGGAAGCACCTCGACGCAGGTGCTGGTGCCGGCAGCGATGGCCAATCCGCCCTACGACCCGATGAAGGACCTTGTCGCAGTCGCGGTCTTTTCATTCAGCTCGACCTCCATCGTCATCAACCCGTCGGTCCCGGCGACGACCTTGGCCCAGTTCATCGCCTACTCGAAGGCCAACCCGGGCAAGCTGTCGTACGGCTCGGCCGGCAACGGTTCGATCACCAACATGGCCGGCGAGCTGTTCAAGAAGCTCGCGGGCGGGCTCGATATCGTGCACGTGCCGTATCGCGGCATCGGCCAGGGCGTCGCCGATCTTATCAGCGGCCAGATCCCGATGTTCTCGGCCAACGCCACCGCGCAGATTCTCGATCTGCACCGGGCTGGGAAGGTCCGCATCCTGTCGGTCAATTCAGCACAGCGCCTGAAGGCCGCGTCCGACGTCCCGACTTCGATCGAAGCCGGGCTGCCGGGCATGGTGGCGCAGACCACGTTCGGCATCCTGGCGCCGGCTGGAACATCGCGCGAGATTGTCGAGCGGCTCAACCAGGTGACGCAGCAGGTGATGGCGAGCGAGCAATTCCAGAACGAGCTGCTTCGCATCGGCTTCGAGCCGGTGCTCGGCGTCGGCGGGGAGAAGGCCGCGGAGGTCTTCAAGGACGAACTGGTGCGCTGGACGCCGATCCTCAAGGCGAACGAGGCCAAGCCCAAGTAGTTGGTCGTCACGGGCGAAGAACAATGACGGACGAAAAATCAGGGAGAATGTCATGAGGCTGGTTTGGGCATCGCTGCTGGTCGTGTTGGCTGCGCCGGCGGTGCAGGCGCAGGACTATCCGACCCGCAATGTGACCTTCATCGTCCCGACCGGGGCGGGCGCGGGCACGGACCTGCTGGCGCGCGTGCTGGCGCCGCGCCTGAGCGAGCGTCTTGGCCGATCGTTCGTGGTGGAGAACCGGCCGGGCGCCGGCACGGTGATCGCGGCCGAGGCCGTCGCCAAGTCCAATCCCGATGGCTACACCATCCTGATGGGGACGAGCACGCCGCTCGCGATCAACGTCACGCTGCACAAGAAGCTGCCCTACGACCCGATCAAGGACTTCGTGCCGCTCGCCCTGATCGCCACCGTGCCGTTCGTTCTGGTGGTCAACAACGACCTTCCGGCAAAGTCGGTGCGCGAGTTCATCGAGCTTGCGAAGTCGAAGCCCGGCGCGTTCTCCTACGGCACGACCGGGCCGGGCACGCCGTTCCATCTCTATGCCGAGCTGTTCGGCAGCATGACCGGCACCTAGTTCGTGCATGTGCCGTACCGCGCGGCGGTGGCGGCTCAGGTCGACCTGATGGGCGGCCGGCTGCAATTCATGATGACCGACTTCACCTCCTCGCTGCAGCTCATCAAAGAAGGCAAGATCCGCGCGCTCGGCGTGACCACGAAGACCCGGACCGCGTCCGCTCCGGAGATTGCGCCGATCGCCGAGCTCGGCGTGCCCGGTTTCGAAGCCGCGGCGTGGCAGATGGTGGTCGCGCCGGCGGCGACGCCGAAGCCGATCGTCGACAAGCTGCATGCCGAGCTCAAGGCCGTCATGGCCATGCCGGAAACGCGGCAGGCGATCGCCCGCATCGGTCTCGTCGCGGTCGACACCGGCTCGCCGGACGAGCTGCGGGCGTTCGTGCGGTCCGAGATCATCCGCTGGGGCGAGGTGGTCAAGAAGTCCGGCGCCTCGGTGGAGTAAATCGCCACAAGCAGGTCGTCATCGCCGGGCCTTGACCCGGCGATCCATCGCCATCCAAAAGTTGTCACGAAGATGATGGACCCGCGGGTCAAGCCCGCGGGTGACAGCATCCACCAAAAAAACCAACCGGAGTATCTTCTCCATGCGTCACATCGATTCCTTTTGCCATTTCTTTCCCCAAAGCCTGTTCCGTCTCATGTCGGAGACCGCCGGCGGCACCACCGACGTCGGCAAGCGCATGCAGGGGGTTCGCACGATCTTCGACCTCGATGCGCGCTTTCGCATGATGGACGAGTTCGACGACTACACGCAGATCCTGTCGCTGGGATTGCCGCCGCTCGAAGGCATGGTCGGCCCCGACAAGTCGCCGGAGTTCGCGCGCGTCGCCAACGACGGCCTGGCGGAGCTGGTGGCGAAATATCCGGATCGGTTCACGGGCTACGTCGGCGCGCTGCCGATGGACAATCCCGACGCCGCGGTCAAGGAGGCCGAACGCATCCTGCTCAACGGCAACGCCAACGGCTTGCAGCTCCACACCAACGTGAACGGCGCCTGCCTCGACGAGCCGCGCTTCCTGCCGATCTTCGAGGTGGCGGCCAAATCCGGCAAGCCGATCTTGCTGCACCCGGCGCGCAAGCCGAGCTTCCCCGATTTCGCGGCGGAGAAAACCTCCAAATACGAGATCTGGACCATCTTCGGCTGGCCTTACGAGACCAGCGCGACGATGGCGCGGCTGATCTTTTCCGGCGTCATGACACGCTTTCCAAACCTCAAGGTCATGGCGCACCATCTTGGCGCGATGATCCCGTTCTTCGACGAGCGCATCGAAACCGGCTGGGCGACGCTCGGCAGCCGGACCTCGGGCGAGGACTACAGCCATATCCTGCCGAGCCTCGGCAAGCCGCTGCTCGACTGCTTCAGGGATTTCTATGGCGACACCGCGCTGTGCGGTGGCCGCATCGGCCTGGTCTGCGGACTCGACTTTTACGGCGTCGATCATGTGCTTTACGCCTCCGACGCGCCGTTTGGCGCCGAGGGCGGTGCGCATTATATCCGTTCGCAGATGGCCGCTGTCGCCTCGCTCGACATCCCGGCGGCGGACAAAGAGAAAATCTGCTATCGCAACGCGATCCCGTTCTTCGGGCTTTGAGCGATCGCAGATCCGGCTTGCCGCGCGCGACGGCCGGAGCCGGCACAACCGTCACTAGAGGATTGGAATGGATACGCAGGTGCTTGTCGTCGGGGCCGGGCCGGTCGGGCTCACGCTCGCCATCGATCTCGGCAAGCGGGGCGTGCGCTGCACGCTGATCGAGAAGAACGATGCGCCGCTCGGCTATCCGAAGATGGAGCGCTGCAACCCGCGGACGATGGAAATCTTCCGCCGCCTCGGGCTCGCCGAGACGGTGCGGGCGGCCGGCTACCCGCCGGATTGGCCGATGGACACTTATCTGGTGTTCGACCTGATGCGGCCGCCGCTGTTCAAGATGGCGCATCCGACGGTGGCGCAGGCCAAGGCCAAGCGTGACGCCACCAACGACGGATCGATGCCGCTCGAGCCGTATCAGATCATCTCGCAATACACGCTTGAGCCGCTGCTGAAATCGGTTGCGGAGACCCTCCCGAATGTCGACGTGAGGTTCGGCCACGAATTCGTGTCCTTCACCGAAGAACCGGATGGCGTTGCCGCGCTGATCCGCAAGACGAACGGTGAAGAGGTGACGATCCGCGCGCAATACATGGTCGGCTGCGACGGCGGGTCGAGCCCGGTGCGCAAGCAGCTCGGCTTCAGGATGGAGGGCGAGCCGAACATCCTGGAGATGCGTCAGGCGCTGTTCCATTGCCCGGAGCTGTTCGACAAGGTGAAGGTGCCGCGCGCGCGCCATTACAACCGCATCGACGGCACCTGGACGCTGATGATCGTCCAGGACTCGCGCAAGCACTTCACGCTGCATGCGGTCGTCGAGAAGGACGAGGACATGGCGGCGCTGTTCGAGGCGATCGTCGGCACGCCGGTGAAATACGAGATGGTCCATTGCGCGAAGTGGATGCAGCGGCTGCTGCTTGCCGAACACTATTCGCAGGGCCGGGTGTTCCTCGCCGGCGACTCGGTTCATCTGGTGATTCCGACCGGCGGCCTCGGCATGAACACCGGCGTCGGCGACGCGATCGACGTGTCCTGGAAGCTTGCCGCGACCCTGCAGGGCTGGGGCGGGCTGAAGCTGCTCGGCTCCTATGAGGCGGAGCGGCGTCCGGTCGGCGCGCGCAACGTCGAGGCCTCCGGCGGCGGCACCACGGGCCGAATGAAATGGCGCGATCTCTATCGTCCGAACATTGAGGACGACACGCCGGAGGGCAGGGCTGCGCTCGCCAATCTGCTTGAGGTCGCCCGGGAGGAAGCGCCGAAGTCGTTCCGCGTGCTCGGCGCCGAGCTCGGCTACCGCTATGCGGGCTCGCCGGTGATCTGCGACGAGCCCGGCGGTCCGGTGCACAAGATCGAAAGCTACGAGCCGACCAGTTGGCCCGGCGCCCGGCTGCCGCATGTCTGGCTCAAGCCCGGCGAAGTCTCGGTGCACGACCGCATCAAGGACGGCTACACGCTGTTGCGCGTGGGTAAGACCAAGGCGGACGCGTCGGGCCTGCAAAAGGTGTTCGGCGAGATCGGTGCGCCATTCTCGGTGCTCGATCTCGACGGCGAGGCGCCGCGCCAGGTTTATGGTTTCGATTATCTGCTGGTGCGGCCCGACCTGCACGTGGTCTGGCGCGGCAATGCGCTACCGGAGCATCCGGACCAGGTCGCGCGCGTCGTCACCGGGCACTGAAGGGGGAGGAATAGCGATGATGTCCCATACGCGGCGCACGCTGCTCGGCGGAATCCTGGCTGTCTGCGTGGTTTCACCGGCGCAGGCCCAGAGCGCGGAGGAGTTCTACCGGGGCAAGACGTTGCAGGTCCACGTCGGCTTCGGCGTCGGCGGCTCCTACGACACCTACGCGCGGGTGCTGGCGGAGCACATCGGGCGGCACATCCCGGGCAATCCGCGCGCCATTGTCATGAACATGGAGGGCGCCGGCAGCCTGCGGCTCGCGAACTGGCTGTACAACGCCGCTCCCAAGGACGGCATCGTGTTCGGCACCACCAGCCGCGCCGCGCCGTTCGCGGCGCTGATCGGCACCCAGGGCGGCACCAGTTTCGATCCGACCAAGTTCAACTGGATCGGCAGCGCCAACAACGAAGTCTCGACCTGCATCTCCTGGCACACAGCTCCGGTGAAAACCTTCGACCAGTTGCTCGGCACCGAGCTGATCGTCGGCGGCGATGGCCCGAGCGCCGACGGCGAGCAGTTCGCCCGTGTCATGAACGCGCTGTTCGGCACCAAGATCAAGCTGGTGAGTGGCTATCCCGGCGGCAATGCGATCAATCTCGCGGTCGAGCGCGGCGAGGTGCAGGGTCGCTGCGGCTGGTCGTGGTCGGGGATCGTCGCCGAGCGCCGGCAGTGGATCGAGGAGAAGAAGCTCAACGTGCTGGTGCAGTTCGGCCTCAACCGGCATCCTGATCTGCCGAACGTTCCATCGGTGCTGGATTACGCCAAGACCGACGAGCAGAAGCAGATCCTGCAGCTCGTGCTGGCGCGCCAGCCGCTCGGGCGGCCGTTTTTCGCGCCGCCCGGCGTGCCGCAGGATCGCGCCGAGGTGCTGGCCAAGGCGTTCATGGCGACCATGGCGGACCCGCAGTTCCTCGCCGCGGCGCAGAAGGCCAAGCTCGAGATCAATCCGCTGTCGGGCGCCGAGGTCGCGGCGCTGGTGAACGGCGTTTTCACCAGCGTGTCGCCCGCCGCCGTGGCAAAAACCAAAGAGATATTGTCGCGCAACTAAACGGTCGGCTGCCGCCGCCTTAGAAGCCGAACATCTCCGCGGGGTTGTCGACCAGGATTTTCCGCCTCGTCGCCTCGTCCGGCGCCCAGTCCTTCAGCAGGTTGAACAACTGCACCGAGCCCACCAGGTGGGCGAACGAGATGTGCGGATAATCGCTGCCCCAGAGCAGCCGGTTGGGCGCGGCCTCGATCAGTGCACGGGCCATGGGTGCCGCGTCGGCATAGGTCGGGGCGGTCGCCATGCGGTAGATGCCGGTAAACTTCACCCACATGCGGCCGTCGCCGTGGCGCAGCACGTCGAGCATCTTCTGGAAGCCGCGCTGGTTCGGTCCATCCTTGCCGAGGAACATGCCCATATGCGCGATGGAGAATGAGCAGCGCATCTTGGCGAACACGGGCAGCAGCTCTTCGGTCAGCCAGCCGGGATTGAGAAAGTCGACATGCCAGCCGATCTCGGCGCAGCGCGCATCGACACGTTCGATCCGCTTGCGCCACATGTCGGTGAAGCCGGGCTCCGGCGGCTTGATCGGCGATTGGTTGATGCGCACGCCGCGCACGCCGAGCTTGTCCATCTCGGCCATGACTGAATCCGGCGCATCCTCATCCAGATCGACCACACCGCGGCAGCGGCCGATGCCGATCTCGCGCATCGCATCCAGCATGCAGGAGTTGTCGCGGCCATAGGCACTGGGCTGCACGAATACGAAACGCTCGATGCCGAGCATTGCGGCGAGCTCGAGATAGTCGGAAAGCGGTGCAACCGGCGGCGCGTAGCGCAGCTTCTCGTTCACCCCGCCGTGCGGATAGCGGTCCGCCGGACCGAACACGTGGAAATGCGCGTCGCACGATTTGGGCGGCGCGCGAAAGGCGGGGACATGTTCGTTCTCGTGACGCATCGGTCTTCTCCTTATATCCCGGCGGCCGGGAGACTATTGGATGGTGACATTCGCGCTCTTGATGATGTCGCGCCAGACGCCGATCTCGCGCTGCAGATGGCGCGTCATCTCTTCCGGTGTCGAGGTGACGGCGAGGGCGGCCGATTTCAGATAGGCGTCGCGCAGCCGGGGCTTGGCGCTGGCGCGGACGATCTCATTGTGCAGCCGGTCGATGATCGGCTTCGGCGTTCCGGCCGGCGCGGCGACGCCCCACCAATAGGACATGTCGTAGCGCGGCACGCCGGCCTCGACGAAGGTCGGCACCTGTGGCAACAGGGCGCTGCGCTTGTCGCCGGACACGGCGAGGCCGAGCAGCGTGCCGGCGGTGACATGCGCCACGCCGGACGCGAGGCTCGCGATCGCCATGTCGACGCGGCCGGCGATGGCTTCGGCGATCGCCGCCGCGACGCCGCGGAACGGCACGTGCAGGCCCTTGGTGCCGGTGACGTTCAGCAGCAGCTCCATCGCCAGATGCGCGGACGATCCCGGTCCGCCGGAGCCGAAGGTGATTTCGCCGGGCTTCTGCTTGGCGAGCGCGACCAGCTCCGCCAGCGTCTTGGGCCCGAGGCCCGGGCGCACCATCAGCAGCGATGGCGAGTCGGCGATCCGGCTGACCTGCGCCAGGTCCTTCACCGGGTCGTACGGCAGGTTCGGATAGAGACCGGGCGAGATCGACAGCGAGGTGTCGGTCAGCACCAGCGTGTATCCGTCCGGCGCCGCGCGCACCACCAGCAGCGTGCCCGTCGTGCCGCCGGCGCCGCCGCGGTTCTCGACGATCACCGACTGGCCGAGCTGTTCGCTGAGCTCGTTGGCGAGCAGCCGCGCCGAGACATCGGTGAACGAGCCCGGCGCGAACGGCACCACGATGCGCAGCACCTGGTTTGGCCAGCCGGCCTGGCCGAAGGCCTGTCCGGTTGCGGCAAGCGGCGTGAGTGCGGCGCCCAGAAGCAGCGTGCGGCGATCGATCATTGGGTTCCTCCAGGGCTGTTGGTTGGGCGGCCGAGCGCGGCGCGCCAGCGCGTGAGAAGGGCGGTGCGCGTTGCGGGATCGAGCAGGCGGGCGAAGCGGTCGTCGAGCGGGATCGGCGCGACCGGGTGCGGCTGCGGCGCGGTGATCGGGAACAGCCCGGCCTCGCCCAGCGCCGCCTGGCCTGGCGGCGAAATCATGTAGGCGAGGAAGGCGGAAGCCGCCTCCGGGTTGGCCGCGCGGCGCGGGATGAACGCCACGCGCGAGACGCCGATCGAAGGCTTAGCCGTGGGCGCGATGAACAGCGCCGGGTCCGCGCTGAGCGCACGCAGCGAGTAGCTGCCCAGCACGTTGAGCACGAGCTGAGCACCCTCGCTCATCGCCGAAACCAGGGCCGGCGCCGATCCCACGGCGCGCGGTGAGCAGGAGCTGAGCACGTGCAGGAATTTGTCGAACTCGGGCTCCTCCAAACTCCAGCGCAGCATGGCCAGAAATCCGAGCCCATTGGTCTCAATATCCGGCACCACAACGCGTCCGCGAAAGCGATCCGGATCGGATTTGATCAGCGCCGCGATCTCGCCCGGCGTGCCGGCAGGCGCTGAGCGGTCGCGAGACAGCGTGAAGAGCGGCTCACAGGTGGTGGCCACCGCAAGGTCGCGATACGCGGCCTCCGGCGGCAGATTGTGCTGCACTCCATGCGGCTGCGCCTGCCCGTCCAGCACCAGGCCCATCTGCTGGTCCATGGCGCTGCTCCAGAGCAGGTCGGCCGTTGCACCGCCCGCCGCGGTCTCCTGCAGGTAGCGCCGATGCAGGTCGGTGCTGATGCCGAACACGAAGTCGAGTTCGACCTCTGGGTGCCGCTGAGCAAAGCCGAGCAGCAGCGGCTCGCAGTAACGCCGCTCCGCAGCCGAAAACAGCGTCAGGCGTCCGGGGATAGCGGCACCAATGCGGCGGGATTCCCGGCTATAGGCTGGCGCATCGGTGACCGTTTGGTCCTCCCGTTTGTCCGGATTGTTTCAGTCCACGCTAAGGGCGTGGTATCGGATTGTCCAGCATGACGGGATTTTCTTCAGACCAGACACGCGCGAGCAGCCTCGAGAAGATGTTGGGGCTGCTCGACGTGTTCACCAGCAGCGCGCCGGCATGGTCCACCGAGGATTTGATCCGGTTCTCCGGTACCTCGCGCTCCACCTGCTATCGCTACATCAAGGTGTTGCAAGAGGCGGGACTGCTCACGCCGGTTGCAGGCGGCTCATGGATGCTCGGCCCGCGCATCATCGAGCTCGACCGCACCATGCGGCTGTGCGATCCGGTGACGATCGGCGGCGGCCCGCCGATGCGCCGTCTGGCGCAGGACACCGGGCACAGCGCGCTGCTGTGCCTGTTGTTCAGCGGCACGGTGATGTGCGTGGACGATGTCCCCGCCGCAGGCGCGCCAACTGGGCTGTTCAGCCGTGGCCAGCGCCGCCCGCTGTTTGCCGGCGCGGCCTCGAAGGTGATCCTGGCGCACCTGCCGCCGCACCAGTTGCGGGCCCTGTTCACACGGCACCGCACCGCCATCGCCGCCTCCGGCCTCGGCGCGGATTGGGAGGCGTTCCGCACCGCGCTGCGCACGATCCGCGAGGCGGGGCACTGCGTCACGATCGGGGAGTTCCGCCCAGGCATTCTCGGCATTGCCGCGCCGCTGTTCAACGCGGAAGGCGGGGTGCTCGGCAGTCTCGGCATCGCCAGCGAGGCGCGCCGCGTACAGCCGAAGCAGCGCGATGTGCTCGCCGCAGCGGTCATGCAGGCGGCGAAGGAAGCCTGCGCCCGGATCGCGCAGGAACAGCCGCGCGGCGCATTGCCGGCGCGATCGGTGGGCTGAGGTAAGACGAGGACTTTATTTCGGCACGCCGCGCGGCTTGTTCGGCAACATCGGTTGATGGCGGCCCATTCAAAATCGCTGAGTTCGTAGCGCATGATTCGGGGCTTCGGTTTGGGCGCTTGAATCACGTGCTGGGCGGGACCATCAACTACGAAGGCCATCGAGACAGATGCCAATACCCTGATTTCACTTCCGCTTTTGGGGCATTAGCCGACATGGCTGAACCTGCTACTGGCTCGACCGGGTCGCGAATGACCCAAAGGCGACATTCCAGCCCTTCGGCTGTGACGAATCCGCCAACGCCTTACATCTGCTCCAGGTCCAGAGTCTTCCACACCTGCGACATTTGCTGGCACATC
>CAMDEB010000115.1 GCA_945893085.1 Rhodoplanes serenus
CGGCCTGGGCATAAGAAACGCCCCGATCCGTGATCAGCCGCACAGCCTCAAGCTTGAACTCTCGCGTGAACTTACGACGCTCCATGACGCACCTCCGGTCCCATCAAAACACCTAACTCGGTGTCTTCGGAACCGGGTGCAGGCCAATAAGAGCAACCAATGTGGTAAGGACGGTTGAGCGGTTTCCTTTTATGCTCTGCTTATTCAGCGCAGCCTTTGTAGTTGCCTATTTGCCGACTTCTACAGGCTTGAGGGGCGCAAGTGTCAGCGGTGCCCTCTCGTGATCATTCATCTGTATTTGGAATGAACCAAGCGATGATGATCTGCGTATTCCCGCAGGAGGGCCTGACCAACGATCCTGGCGCTGAAGAGCTCTTGATCGAGGCCTGCCAGGCGGGCGCGGACCTGATCGGCGGCTGTCCCTACACGGATACATCGCCGAACGAACAGATCGCTCGCATTTTCAAAATCGCGGGTCACTTCGATCTCGACGTCGACTTCCATCTCGATTTCGATCTCGACCCGTCTTGGATGCATCTCGACGAGGTGTGCCGGCAGACCGAGCGCCAGCGCTGGGGTGGGCGGGTCGCGATCGGACACGTCACCAAGCTGTCGGCGGTCGATGGCGAAGCGCTCGCGACAATCGCCCGACGGCTCGCCTCTGCCGGCGTTGCCGTCACCGTGTTGCCTGCGACCGACCTGTTCCTCATGGGCCGCGGCCACGATCATTCGATCCCACGCGGCGTCGCACCGGCGCACCGGTTGCTCCGACACGGTGTCACCTGTTCGCTCGCCACCAACAATGTCCTCAACCCTTTCACGCCGTTCGGCGACTGCTCGTTGATCCGGATGGCCAACCTCTATGCCAACGTCGCCCGTCTCGGCCGCCCGAACGACATTGCGGAGTGCTTGGACATGGTGACGACACTGCCTGCCAAGCTGATGAACCTGGCGGACTACGGCATCGCGGTGGGAAATTCCGCCGATCTGGTGGTGCTTGACTGCCGGGATCGCACGTCCGCGGTGGCCGAACTGGCGCAGCCACTCATGGGACTAAAGCGCGGTCGCCGGAGCTTCACCAGGCTGCCCGCAATGTTGCACCGGTGCGAAGGCGGTGTCGCGCGGGGCTAGATGTGAGCTTTCAATAGGTTGTCCATCCGGCCCTGGACCGAGCGCATCAATCAGCGAGTAGTCGAGCGACGTGACAAGGGCGGCCAGAAAGATCGCTACCAGGCAAACGCACGCCACGATGCGCCCGCGCCGCACAGATCCTCCCCCCAATTTTTTCTTCTGGTTGAAAGGAGGCTAACACAGGTCGAATGGGGGCGGCCATCGATTTACCGCAGCAAGACGCGACCTGACTTCGAGAGTCCAATGGCTCATCGACCGAAAGGCGACGTCCGCGTAGGTCCGTTTGGTGCCAGGATAGAGACGGCGTGCCCTTCCGCGCATGCCGGCAACCGGTGTAGTTTATTCAAGAGCGGCCTGCGGAACGTGCCGATCTCCTGAGAATTACGGCAGCTGCGCGCGTCGCGGTTCTGGGGGGCAACATGAGACATTTGATTTCCGCCGTCGCGTTTGCGGCGAGCTTGGCAAGCATCGGGAGTGCGACGGCACAGGTCTATCCGTCGCGGCCCATCACGATCGTTGTGCCGTTCGCGGCGGGCGGGCCGACTGATACCATCGGGCGCTTGCTGGCCGAGCGAACGCGATCATCGTTGGGTCAAACCGTGATTGTAGAGAACGCCACCGGCGCCGGAGGGACCATCGGCGTCGGCCGGGCCGCGCGCGCGGCGCCCGACGGTTACACCATCAGCCTCGGCCAAAACGGGTCGCACGTCGTGACCGGCGCGACCTACACCAACCTGCAGTATGACCTGCTGCAGGATTTCGAGCCGCTGGCCCTGCTTTGCATTGCTCCGTTTGTGATCGTTGCCAAAAAGACGATGCCGGCCGACGACCTCAAGGGTCTCATCGCCTGGTTGAAGGCCAATCCGGGCAAGGCAACGATGGGGAACGCCGGCCAGGGCAGCATCAGTCATGTCAGCGGCCTGATGTTTCAGGAAGCCACCGGCACCCGACTTCAGTTCGTGCCCTATCGCGGCACCGCTCCGGCCATGCAGGACCTGGTGGCGGGCCAGATTGATCTGATGATCTCCGATCCGGTCACCTCCATGCCGCAGGTGCGCGGCGGCAACATCAAGATCTATGGGATCACCGCCAACACCCGGCTGTTCTCCGCGCCTGACATCCCGACCGTGGACGAGGCCGGATTGCCTGGGTTCCATGTCGCGTTGTGGCATGGGCTTTGGCTGCCCAAGGGCACGCCGAAGCCCATCATCGCCAAGCTCAATGCCGTGGTCATAGAAGCCTTGGCCGACCCGGCAATGCGGGCGAAGCTGGCTGAGCTGGGACAGGAGATCTATCCGCGCGATCGGCAGACACCGGAAGCGCTGGGCGCCCTTCAAAGGTCCGACATCGCGAAATGGTGGCCGATCATCAAGGCCGGAAACATCAAAGTGGAATAAGCCGCCTCATTACCATCAAGGAGAAACGCCATGAAGCTTCCGCGCTGGCAATTTCTGCGACTGGTATCAGGCGCTGCGGCGCTCTCCGCCGTGACGCTGTTGGTTTCCGGTGCAATCGCAAGAGCCCAGGATGCTTACCCATCGAAGCCGGTCCGCATCGTGGTTTCATTCGCCGCCGGCGGTCCGACCGACATCGTCGCGCGCATCATGGGCGCCAGGATGGGAGAACTTCTGGGCCAGCAGTTCGTGGTGGAAAACAAGACCGGCGCGGGCGGCAACATCGGCGCTGATGTTGTCGCAAAATCGCCACCCGATGGCTACACGCTGCTGATGGCGACGGTGTCCACGCACGCCATCAATCCCGGGCTATATAGGAAGATTCCCTACGATCCGATTCGCGATTTTGTCCCGATCGGCCAGGTCGGCGTGACGCCGATCATGCTCGTGGTGCACCCGTCGGTTCCAGCGACCGACGTCAAGAGCTTCATTAACCTGGCTAAAGCCGACGCGAGCAGATTCACCTACGGCTCGTCCGGCGTCGGCTCGATCCTTCATCTCTGCGGCGAGCAATTCAAAGCGTTGGCTGGCGGCCTCAATATCGTGCATGTGCCCTATCGCGGCTCTTCGCTGCTGATGAAGGACCTGATTGCCGGACAGATCTCCATGGCCTTTGACGCCACTCCGAGCGCCGGCCCGCAGGTCGCGGCCGGCGCGATCCGCGCACTCGGTGGCGGCATGGCGGCGCGCCTGCGGACGATGCCCAACCTGCCGACCTTGCAGGAGCAGGGGCTGAAGGGCTTCGAGTGCTACACCTGGAACGCCATCCTGGCGCCGGCCGGGACGCCGCAGCGGATCGTCGACCGGCTGAGTGAGGCCATCGGCAAGTCGCTGGCTGATCCGGTGGTATTCAGCCGGATGCAGGAGGCCGGCGTCGATCCGACGCCGGGTGTCTCGCCTGCGAAAACCGCCGCGTTCATCAAGGCGGAACTAGCGAAGTGGGACGCGATCATCAAGGCTTCGGGCGCGCAGATCGACTGAAGGCAGGAGCGTTGAACATGGGCGGTTTGGGCGTTGCGTGACGCCTGATGCGGGTACATCATGCGCGGCGCAACGCGCAGGAGCGGCTCCGATGCACGACATCGTTATTCGCGGCGGCACCATCATCGACGGCACCGGCAAGGCCGCCTTCACCGGCGACGTGGCGATTGCGGGCGACCGCATCGTCGGAGTGGGCGGCAAGCATGGCCCGGCCCGGCGCGAGATCGAGGCCACCGGCCTCCTGGTCACGCCCGGCTGGGTCGACGTGCACACGCACTACGACGGCCAGGCGATGTGGGACCCGCTGCTAGCGCCGTCGTGCTGGCATGGTGTCACCACGGTCATGTTCGGCAACTGCGGCGTGGGGTTCGCGCCGGTGCGAAAGCATCATCGCGGCGCGCTGATGGATTTGATGGAGGGCGTCGAGGAAATCCCCAACGCCGTGCTTGCCGATGGGCTGACCTGGGACTGGGAGAGCTTCCCCGACTTCCTCGATGCGCTGGAGCGTCATCCACGCGCGATCGACATCGCCGCCCAGGCCGCGCATCTGCCGCTCCGCGTCTATGTCATGGGCGACCGCGCCGTGCGGCGCGAAGCCGCTACGCCGGACGACATCGCCGAGATGCGCCGCCTCACGATCGAGGCGCTGCGCGCCGGCGCCTTCGGCTTCACCACCTCGCGCACCGATTCGCACAAGACGCCGGACGGCGAACTGGTGCCGTCGCGCTTTGCGGATGCCGACGAACTTGTGGGCATCGGCTCCGCGCTCGGCGCGGTCGGCGCCGGCGCCTTCGGCATGAACAGCGATTTCGACGACGAAGAGTTTGAGCTCGCCTGGATGAAGCGGGTGGCCAGGGAGACCGGCCGCCCGGTCTGGTTCCTGCTCACCGACCGCTACGAGGACCCGGCGCGATGGCGGCGCCTGATCAAAGCCGTGCACGAGGCGCGCGCCGAGGGCCTGCCGCTGACCGCGCAGATCGCGGGCCGGCCGATCGGCGTCATGATGGGCATCGGCACCGCGCTCAACCCGTTTACGGTGCGGCCGAGCTACAAGCAGATCGAAAGCCTGCCGATCGAAGAGCAGCGCAAGCGCCTGCGCGATCCCGAGATGCGACGGCGCATCCTGGCAGAGAAGCCGTCGGACGCCGAAGTGGCCAAGCTGGCGCAGTTCCGCCAGCTCATCGTCAAGCGCTGGGACAAGTTTTTCGTCATGGGCAACCCGCCGGACTACGAGCCCGGCCCGGAGAAGAGCGTCGCCGCGATCGCCGCCCGCACCGGACGCACGCCCGACGAGGTGGCCTACGACTACATCATCGAGGAAAGCCAGTATCTCTACTTCCCGGTGGTGAACTACGTCGTGGGCGACCACGAGCCGATCCGCGAAATGCTCAACGATCCGGCCTGCCTGCTGGGCCTGAGCGACGGCGGCGCGCACTGCACCTCGATCGTCGATGCCGGCACGCCGAGCTTCATGCTGTCGCATTGGTCCCGCGACCGTTCGCGAGGGCCGCGATTGCCGCTGGAGCTCATGGTCAAGCGGCAGACCAGCGAGACCTCCGATTTCTTCGGCCTCTCCGACCGTGGCCGGCTTGCACCTGGAATGCGCGCCGACGTGAACCTGATCGACTTCGACGCGCTGCGACTACACAAGCCAGAAATCGTGCACGACATGCCGGCCAATGGCCGGCGCTTCATTCAGCGCGTCGAGGGCTACGAAGCGACGCTGGTCGCGGGCACGCCGATCTTCGAACGCGGCCAGCACACCGGCGCGTTGCCTGGACATCTCGTGCGTGCCGGCCGCAATGGTGAGGTCGTGAAGGCGGCATAAGCTACGGTCATCAACCACGGCGCAACCTGAACTGCTGTCGCTGAGCGTCGCCGCGATCACTGAGTGGTTTGCTTTTTGCTTAAGAGACCTTTGAAGCGTTTGCGGTTGTCCGCACTCCCTCTCCGGTGCGGCCGTCAGATAATCAATCAAAGAATCGAACCAACCCCGCGAAAAAAGTGTGCGTAGACGTGTGAGTAAGGCCAAAAACTCACCGCTGAAAAACAGTGTAAGAACAATGGTTTAGGTGGTCAGTTCGAGTCCGGCCAGGCACCAGCTTGAATTCATCGACCCGCGATTCTGCTATGACAGCTCTCGCCGAGGTCGTCGGCGGCAGGTTTGCGTTGGGAGCAATCGCCGTGAGCACACATATCGTGAAGGCTGCTGCGATCGGGCTTGCCATGATGGCTGCTCCGGTTGCGGCGCACGCCGCCGAGGTCACGCTGTTGATCTCCAATGCCTTGCAGGGCGTGTTCGAGGAGCTCGCGCCGCGGTTCGAAAAGGCGACCGAGCACAAGCTCAAGATCAGTTTCGGCTCGACCAATCCGTTGAAGGCCCGGATCGAGAAGGGTGAGGCTTTCGATCTGACGATCCTGGGGGAGCGCGCGCTCGACGATCTCGTCAAGCAGGGCAAGCTTGTGCCCGCGACCCGCATCGTGGTGGCGCGCTCCGGCCTTGGCGTGGGGATCCGCAAGGGCGCGCCGAAGCCCGACATCGGCACGACGGAAGCATTCAAGCGTACGCTGCTCGGTGCGAAATCCATTGCCTTCAGCGAGAGCGGCCTCACCGGCACGTATCTGAATGGCCTGTTTCAGCGCATGGCAATCGCCGACAGCCTGAAGCCCAAGTTCAAATACGGCCGAGGCGGCGATCTCGTCGCCAAGGGGGAGGCCGAAATCGGGATCACCCAGACGAGCGAACTCCTGTCCGAAGCCGGTGTCGAATTTGTCGGTCCGCTGCCGTCTGAAATCCAGAACTACACCAGCTTCCCGGCGGCTGTTGGCGCCGCCGCCAAGCAAGCGGATGCCGCCAAAGCGCTGCTCAAGTATCTCGCCTCGCCTGAAGCTGCGCAGGTGATCAAGGCGAAGGGCCTGGAGCCCCCCGCCTGATGCCGTCATCCCTGTTGGCTTCGCCGGCGAAACTGATCCGCGATGCACCGGTAGCCGCGGCCGCGATCGTCATTGCGGTCGTCGGCATCGCTGCCATTCTCGGCGCGTATTTCTTCCAATACGTGCTCGGCCTGCCGCCGTGCCCGCTTTGCCTGGAACAGCGTTACGCCTACTACTTCGCGATTCCGCTGGCGGCGATGATCATTCTTGGCACCACTGTGGGCGCCTCGCGCAAGGTGCTGCTGCTGGCGCTGCTGGCGATCACCGTCGCGATGCTGTGGAACGCGGGGCTCGGCGTCTATCATTCCGGCGTCGAGTGGAAATGGTGGGAGGGTCCGCAGGACTGCTCGGGACCGGCCGCCAACTTCAGCGCGGGCGGCGGTCTGCTGCAGCAGATGCAGAGCGCGCGCGTGGTGCGCTGCGACGAGGCGGCGTGGCGTTTCCTCGGCCTGTCGCTCGCCGGCTACAACGTGCTGATCTCGGTCGCGCTGGCTGCGGTTGCGCTGTGGGGCGCCGCGGCGGCGTACCGGATGAAGGCCGCGGACGAATAGCGGCGAACCGCCTTAAGGCTCCAGCTCGCTGTCCCAGTACAGATAGTCCAGCCAGCTATCATGCAGATAGTTCGGCGGGAACAGTCGGCCGTTGCGGTGCAGGTGATTGACGCTCGGCTGCATCGGCGCCTGCGACGGCCACATCCGGGCTTCGGCCGTTGTCATGTTGCCCTTGCGCAGGTTGCAGGGCGAGCAGGCGGCGACCACGTTGCCCCACGTCGTCTGCCCGCCGCGCGAGCGCGGCACCAAGTGATCGAACGTCAGGTCGTCGCGCGAGCCGCAATACTGGCAGCAGAACCGGTCGCGCAGGAACACGTTGAACCGGGTGAAGGCGGGATGCGTCGAGGGCCGCACGTAGGTCTTGAGCGAGACCACGCTCGGCAGCTTGATCTCGATGCTCGGGCTGTGCACCGCGTGATCGTACTGCTCGACGATGTTCACGCGCTCCAGGAACACCGCCTTGATCGCGTCCTGCCACGACCACAGCGAGAGCGGATAATAGCTCAGCGGACGGAAGTCCGCGTTCAACACCAGGGCCGGAAAGCCGTTCGAAGGCACGTGGACGTTCAATCGAGGCTCCTCACACCTCCAAAGCCGCGCGCGCCGCAGCGGCGGCAGGTTCGATTCTATAAGGCAGCATGACCGAATTGTGAAGGAGGGCGCGCGGGTTACCCCGGGAGCATTTGCCGCGAAGTGACATCAACCGCGGATTTTGAACGCCTTCGCCAGGAATTCGCCGCCGTGGCGCAGGCCCTCCTGGTCGATGCCATGGCCGACGCCCTGGGAGATGTGCCACTGCACCGGCACCTCCAGCGCGGCGAGATCCTGCGCCCCCTGCAGCAGGGCCTGCGGCGGGATCAGCTCATCCTGGTCGCCATGGATCAGCAGCACCGGCGGCTTGGATTTGATTTCGGCGGCGATCACATCCGGCGCCGCTTCATTCGGCAGCACGAAGATGCCGGAATAGCCGACGATGGCCGCGGGCGCGACCGGCCGGCGTAGGCCCGCGTGCAGCGCCATCATAGTGCCCTGGCTGAACCCGACGAGCGCGAGCGCCGACGGCGGCAGATTGCGGCGCGTGAGCTCTGCGTCGAGGAAGCGATCCAGCCCCGGCCTCGCCGTGTTGCAGCCGTTCCAGCGCTCGTCCGGATTGCGGAACGTCAGCGGAAACCATTCGCGTCCCATCGGCGCCTGCCCGCAGGGGCTGGGCGCGTGCGGCGAGACGAACGCGGTGTCCGGAAGCGTCGGCTGCCAGGCGCGGCCGATGTCGATGAGATCGTTGCCGTCGGCGCCGTAGCCGTGCAGGAACACCACCAGCCGCTTGGCCTGTCCGCCGCGCGGCTCCAGCCGCGGACCGTCGAGCTCACCGGCCACGAGTCGCTCCATTCCGTTTGTTGGACGTCTTGGCTTTTACTTTGGCTTTCACCGGCGGCCGCGTCACTTTCTTTTTTCCTGGGACACTGGCTTGCACCGGCGCACCCTCGCGCCGTTTGACCACGTGATAATAGGCCCACAACAGATGTGCGGCTACTCCACGCCACGGCCGCCACGCCTCCGCGAGCTTCACCATCGCCTTTGCGTCCGGCCGTTCGTTGAGGCGGAGCGCGATCCGCGCTGCCTCCTGCAACGCCAGATCGCCGGCCGGCCAGGCGTCGGCATTGCCGAGACAAAACAGCAGATAGATGTCGGCGGTCCAGGGGCCGATCCCGTGCAGCGCGGTCAACGCGTCATGCGCCTTGTCGGCGTCCATCGCCGCGATCGTGTTGAGATCGATGTGGCCTTGCGCGATCGCTTTGCCGATTGCCTTGACCGACTTGATTTTGGCGGCGGACAAGCCGAGGCGCTTGAGCTTGTCGGTGCGGGCGAGCCGGACCGCATCGTGATGGAACGGATCGAACGCGGCAAACAGCCGGGCGCGGATCGCCGCGGCGCTGGCGGTCGAAAGCTGCTGGCCGCAGACGATGGCGCAGAGCCCGGCATAGCCGCCGTCGCGGCGGCGCAGCGCCGGCATCCCGGACTTTGCGAGCACCGGTGCAAGCCGCGGGTCTTGCGCGACCAGGAGCGCCATGCCGGCTTGGAGATCGGCTTCGGTGTGGAGGAACGACATGAACTGTTCAAAGCACAATGCGCGGCAGGGTCAAGTGATCGCATCGCTGCGGATTCGATGCCATGATGGCGGCGGAACAATCCCATGCCGCAACCCGTTTTCCGCTTCGCGCCGTCACCGAACGGCCTTCTGCATCTCGGCCATGCGCTCTCCGCAATCCTGAATTTCGACATGGCGCGGGCCGCGGGCGGGCGGCTCATCCTGCGCATCGAGGATATCGACGCGACCCGTTGCAGGCCGGAATACGAGGCGGCGATCTACGAGGACCTCGCCTGGCTCGGGATCGAGTGGGAACAGCCGGTGCGGCGCCAGTCCGAGCACCTTGATGAATACCGTTCGGTGCTCGCCAAGCTCGACGCGCTGCGCCTGAGCTTTCCGAGCTTCGAAAGCCGTACTGAGATTTCGCGGATGGTCGCCGACCGTCAATCGCACGCGCGCTGGCCGCACGATCCCGATGGTGCGCCGCTCTATCCGGGATGGGCGCGCGGGATGGCGACGGAGGAACGTGAGGCGCGGATCGCTCGCGGCGAGCCCTATGCCATCCGCCTCGACATGATCCGCGCGATGGAGTGGGCCGGGCCGTTGCGCTGGTCGGAAAGCGGCGCAGGCCCACGCGGCGAGAGCGGCGAGAGCGGCGAGGTCGCGGCGGAGCCTGCGGCGTGGGGCGACGTCATCCTCGGCCGCAAGGAAACGCCAACCAGCTATCATCTTTCGGTCGCAATCGACGACGCGTTGCAGGGCGTGACCCACGTGGTGCGAGGCCAGGACCTGTTCTGGTCGACCAGCGTCCACCGCGTGCTGCAGGCGGTGCTGGACTTGCCCACGCCGGCCTATCACCACCACCGCCTGATCCTCGATGCCGACGGCCGGAAGCTTTCGAAGTCGATGCGCGCGACCGGCCTGCGCGAACTGCGGGCCGATGGCGCTACGCCCGGGGATATCCGCGCGATGATCGGTGTCTAGCGAGTGGCGCCACGCGCTCTGCCGTGCCATGGTCGATGTCTGGGCGGGGGCCGGGGGGTCTCGTGCCGAAAGCCAAACGCAAGAAGGCTGCCAAAACACGGCGCAAGACGCGCCCGCGCCGCGCGTCGGCGAGCAACGCGAGCAGGATCGAGACCGCGCTGGCCGGTCTCGCCCATGACATCCGGACACCGCTGACCGGCATCCTGGCGCTGGCCGATCTGCTGCAGGCCTCCGACCTGCCCGAGCGTGAGCAGCGCTGGGCAGCGGCGATCAAGGGCGCATCCGAGCACCTGGCGCGGCTGACCACGCTGGTGGTCGATGCCGCGAAAGCCTCGGCTTCCGGCCTGATTTTACGTTCGGAGCCGTTCTCGCTGCGCGATCTGGCGAACGGCGTGGCGGATTCGCTGGTTGCCCGCGCCGAGGGCAAGGGCCTCACCGTCGATGTCGCGATTGCTCAGGGTCTGCCCAACCATGTGAGCGGCGACTCGGTGCGCCTGCGCAGCGCGCTGGAAAACCTGATCGACAACGCGGTGAAGTTCACCGAACGCGGCAGCGTCGGGCTGACGATCGCGGCGTCTCGCGCTGCTCGCGGGCGTGTCCGGCGGGTGTTCACGGTGACGGACAGCGGCATCGGCATCGTCTCGGGCGATCTCAAGCGGCTGTTCAAGCCGTTCTCCCAGGCCAACGCCGACGTCGCCCGCCGCTACGGCGGCGCCGGTCTTGGGCTGGTGTTCGTCAAGCGCATCGCCGTGGCGATGGGCGGCGACCTGAGCGTGACGAGCAGGCCTGGGCAGGGCTCGAGCTTTCGCCTGAGCATCGTTGTCGAGAAGGCCGCGCCGGCCAAGCGGGCTGCCATCGCGCGCCAAAATACGCCGAGGCTCCGCGTGCTCTGCGTCGAGGACAATCCGTACGGCCGGGTGGTGCTGAACGCCGTGCTCGGCGAGCTCGGCCATGATCTGACCTTCGTGGGCAGCGCTCAGGGCGCGCTCTCGGCGGTTGCTCGCGGCGCTCACGACGTCGTGCTCATGGACGTCGCGCTCCCCGACCTCGACGGCCTCGAGGCGACGCGCCGCATCCGCAAGTTGCCGCCGCCCATCGGTCTCATCCCGATCATCGGGCTTTCGGGAAAGACCGACGCGGACGATCAGGCGGCGGCGCTTGCGGCCGGCATGGACGCCTACCTGCGCAAGCCCGCCAGTCCGGCGGCATTGAGCGAGACCATGTTGGAAATGACCAGCAGGCGGAGATGATGACCAAGGATTTTCGATCGCGCGCGCGGCGTGGCGCATG
>CAMDEB010000116.1 GCA_945893085.1 Rhodoplanes serenus
CTGTCGCCCGGCTACCAGGACAATCTCGGCTGGGGCTTCGCCACCGCATTGGGGGCGCAAGATGCGCGGCGCGATGTCCCGGTGCTGTCGATTTCGGGCGACGGCGGCTTCATGTTCACCGCCAATGAGCTCGCCACCGCCATCCGCCACCGCATTCCACTCACGACCGGGGTGTTTTCCGACGGCGCCTTCGGCAACGTGCGCCGCATCCAGCAACAGCAATTCGGCAACCGCCTGATCGCAAGCGACCTCGCCAACCCCGATTTCGTGCGCTTCGCGGAGAGCTTCGGAGCGGCGGCCGAGCGCGTGCGCACGCCGGACGCCTTGCGCGCGGCGCTGAACCGGGCCTTCAAGCGGCGCGACGGGCCGACCCTGATCGAGGTCCCGGTCGGGCCGCTGCCTTCGCCGTGGGAATTCATCCATATGCCCAGGGTACGAGGCGGCTAAAGGCGTGGCGACAACCCCACAACTTCGCTATGTAGCCCTATGGAACTGATCACCACGACAAAAGTGCTTGCCGAGGTCTGCACCCGCCTGGCGCGCCATCCGTTCGTCACCATCGACACCGAGTTCTTGCGCGAGACCACCTATTATCCGCTGTTGTGCGTCGCGCAGTTGGCGAGCGCGGACGAGGCGGTGGTGATCGATGCGCTCGCGCCGGACATCGATCTCAAGCCGTTCTTCGAGCTGATGGCGAACGAGCACGTGCTCAAGGTGTTCCACGCCGCCCGCCAGGACATCGAGATCGTCTGGCACCGGGCCGGGATCGTCCCGCATCCGATCTTCGACACCCAGGTGGCGGCCATGGTGCTCGGACACGGCGACTCGATCTCTTACGACCAGCTGGTGCAGCGCATCACCGGTGACACGCTGGACAAGTCGAACCGCTTCACCGACTGGACCCGCCGGCCGCTCGCCCCGGCGCAGATTTCCTATGCGATATCGGACGTCACCCATCTGCGCGACGTCTATCTGTCGCTGGTCGCCGATCTCGGCCGCCGCGGCCGCGCCGATTGGATGGACGATGAGATGGAGATCCTCACCTCCCCCGAAACCTACCGCGCCGAGCCGGAGCGCGCATGGCTGCGGCTCAAGACCCGCGTGCGCAAGCCCAAGGAGCTCGCGGTGCTGATCGAGGTCGCGGCGTGGCGCGAGCGCGAGGCGCAAACCCGCGACGTGCCGCGCTCGCGCGTGCTCAAGGACGACACGATCGGCGATATCGCGGTGCAGACGCCGACCACCGCCGAGCGGCTCGCGGGATTGCGGTCGCTGCCCAAGGGCTTCGAGCGCTCGAAATGGGGTGAAGGCATCCTCGACGCCGTGAAACGCGGGCTCGAACGCGATCCCAAGACCTTGCCCAGGCTCGACCGCCAGAAGGCAACGGCAAACGGCACCGCCACCGTCGAGCTGTTGAAGGTGCTGCTGCGCATGACCTCGGAATCGCATGGCGTGGCCGCCAAGGTGATCGCCACGGTCGACGACCTCGACCGCATCGCCGGTGACGACGAGGCGGATGTGCCGGCACTGAAAGGCTGGCGGCGCGAGCTGTTCGGCGAAAAGGCGCTGGCCATGAAGCACGGCCGGCTGGCGCTCGCGATCGAGCGCAGCCGCGTGGTGACCGTCGACCGGGATTAGCTTCAGAACTGAGCGGTATGGCGCCGGTAGTACATCTCGGACGCCGGCCCGGAACCGCGGCGCGGCGAGTGCGCGCGCCGGATGTTCCGCGTGGGCGGTTGCGGCACCGCTTCGGTGGACTCGTTGGCGGCTTGCGAGATTTGCGACACCGGTTGCTGCGCCGCGGGCTCGATTGAGGCGACGTGCGCGGGCTCGGTCGAAGCCGGCTTGGACTGTGGCGCCTGCGCTTCGACAGTCGGTTGCGACGCCATAGCCGGCGGCTTTTCCACAGGATCGGCGGGCTTGTCAGTCGAGATCACGCGAACCCGTTGCTTGTTGGACGCTTCGCTGACACGGCAGGGCTGCGCCACATAGGGCGAGGTCTGTTCCCGGCAATCGGCAATCGCCGCGGTGCTGGCGGCCGGCGGCGTAACGCGCTCGGCGGCACGGGTCGTCTCAGCGGCGTTGAGTGCGGTGGCTTGCGTCGCCGGCGTTTGAGGTCGCATCAGCGACGCCACGATCAGGGCGCAGACAATCGTTCCAACGACGGTTGCAGCCGAAGCGATCGCAAAACGTTGCCCGCGCAGGCGTGCGGCGAAGCTCTCATCCGGCGAAACAAAGCGTTCAGGCGTAGGCATGCGATTTTGCTCCCGTCCATTGCCCTGCCCCGATTAACCCACCACAAGTGCAACGCCGAAACGTCCGCGGAGTTCCGGCAGCCATGGCCCGCCCCACTGCGGACTGGATCAGAGCGCTTCGTCGCGCTGCCAGACCACGATGACCCGCATCGTCTTGCCATACATGTTGGGGTGCGGCATCGGCGGACTCTCGATCAATAGCCGGTCGCCCTCGAAGCGGATGACCCGCACCTGATCGCCGCCGACCCAGGACTCGTTCCAGGCAACCTCCACCTTGGTGGTGATGGTGTTGCCCTCGATCCGATAGCGGCCGGAATAAGCGATCATCGTGCGGAACGCGTGCGCGCGCTGCTCGTCGGTGGCCGGAACCTCGCGGCCGTCCGGCGTCGCCAGCGCGAGCCAGCGGCCGTCGCGCGTGGCGATCTGGTAGCCCCTCGGGTGCTCGCCCATGATCGGCGTGCGCACCTTGGTCTCCTGATCCTCGTACATCACCGAGACCAGCTTCCAGACGCCGACGATCAGCTCCTTCTCGGTGGCGGGCGCCGCGCTCATGACGGCCCAGCAATCACCATGGGCTCGCGTCCGATCAGCCGGGCCAGCTGCTTCAGGCGGGAGGTCAACCGCTCGCCGTCCAAGGCCGCGCACTTGCCCTCGAGCCGCAGCACCAGCCGTTGCCGCTCGACCTTCAGCGGCGCCCGCGGCAACACCCCCGGCTGCGACGCGGACACCAGATACGCAACGCGCAACGCGGCGCCGAGCACGCGCGCGCGATCGAGCATCCGGGCCGAGGCGAGCTCACGGATGCGCGGCGAGAGCTCTTCGTCGAGCGTCATGCCGACGTGGCGGAAGAACACCGCGAGCGCCAGGAACGCGCGGCCGGGATGATCGATGCCGAGGAAGTTGGCGTGCGCGATGACGTTGAGCGACTGCTCGCCGCGATAATCGGGATGCGCCCGCCAGCCGATGTCGGCGAGCAGGCAGGCCGCATGGCGCAGGCGGCGCTCCTCCGCGGTCTCATCAAGGCCGGAAGATTTCATGAACCGGTCGGTCCAGGCGACCAGTTCCTCGCCATGCTCCGGCGAGCGCGAGCGCAACACGTTCAAATCCTGCGCCGCCGCAATCAACGCATCCTGCCTGCGTTCCTCCGCATCGAGCAGCGAGAACAGCAATCCTTCGCGCACGCCGAGCGCCGAGAACACCACGTCGGTCGGGTTGGCCTTGCGAATGATGTGCTCGAGCACCAGCGCCGCATAGGGCAGCAGCGGCCGGCGAGCCGCCGCCACGACTTCGATCTGCGACAGCGTATCCGGA
Source organism: Rhodoplanes serenus (assembly GCA_945893085.1). Lineage (GTDB taxonomy): Bacteria > Pseudomonadota > Alphaproteobacteria > Rhizobiales > Xanthobacteraceae > Z2-YC6860. The sequence goes on from CAMDEB010000116.1 coordinate 3,564, forward strand.
TGCACGCGGCGCACCAGGCGGCAGAATTCGAGCGCCTCCTTGGCCTTGAGCACATAGCCGTGCATGACGTGCAGCGGATAGCCGACCTGCCACATGTGCAGCCGGGCGAGCGAGCGCCAGGTGCCGCCCACGGCGTAGAAGCTGCGCCGCCGTCCCGCCTTCAACTGGCGGGTGTCGGCGAGCGCGTCCAGGACGATATCCTCCGCCTTCTTGATCGATTTTCCCGAGCGATCCAGCAGCGCGAGCCCGCCGAGCGGAAGCGTGGTCCCGGACTTCATATGCGAGCCCCGGACATCGACCAGCTCCAGCGAGCCGCCACCCAGATCGCCGACGATGCCGTCGGGCCGGTGGATGCCGGACACCACGCCGAGCGCGGTCAGTTGCGCTTCGCGCTTGCCCGAGATCACATCGATCCGCGTGCGGCAGATACGCTCCGCTTGGGCGATGAACTCCTTGCCGTTCTTGGCGTCGCGGCTGGCCGCGGTTGCCAGCACCCACAGGTGCTCGACCCGCATCGTGTCGCACAGCGCGCGGAAGCGCTTGAGCGCGCCCAAGGCCTTTTCCACCGTGTCAGCCGCCAACAGCCCCTTGGTCGCGACCTCGCGCCCCAGCCCGGCCAGCACCTTTTCGTTGAACAGCGGCGTCGGGCTGCGCGTCACGCCCTCGTAGACCACGAGACGCACGGAATTCGAGCCGATGTCGATGACGGCGACCGGCGGTCCATGGTCCAGCCGCCCCTGCGCGGCGAGGGCAGCCTTGCTCCGGCGATCAAGCACGCTCGGGCCGCCGGATAAGGCTGCGGGGCGACGACTCTTTGAGCGATTTGCCACGTCCGGACAGGCTCGGATTGGTCATGAAGTACTTGTGCGCGTTGAACGGCTCTTCACCGTCCGCCGCTTTTATCCGAGTCGAGGTGCCGTCGGGCAAGAGTTTCCAGCTCTGCTCATTGTCCTTGAAATTGGCGACCATGATCTGTTCGAGCACCTGTTCATGCACGGTCGGATTGAGGATCGGGCACAGCGCCTCAACGCGCCGGTCGAGATTGCGCGGCATCATGTCCGCGGACGATATGTAGACCGCGGCCTTGGGATGCGGCAAGCCGTGCCCGCCGCCAAAGCAGTAGACGCGGCTGTGCTCGAGAAAGCGCCCGACGATCGATTTGACGCGAATGTTGTCGGACAGGCCCGGCACGCCCGGCCGCAGGCAGCAGATGCCGCGCACCACGAGGTCGATCGCGACCCCGGCCTGCGAGGCCTGGTACAGCATGTCGATGATTTCCGGATCGACCAGGGCGTTGTCCTTCATCCAGATCGCGCCCGAGCGTCCGGCCTTGGCGTGAGCGATTTCCTGTGAAATGTGCTCGCAGATGCGCTGGCGCAGATTGACCGGAGACACCGCCATCTTCTCCAGTTCGGCCGGCTCGGCATAGCCGGTGATGAAGTTGAACATGCGCCCGACGTCACGGGCGATCACCGGATCGGCGGTGAAGAACGACAGATCGGTGTAAACCCGCGCCGTGACCGGGTGATAGTTGCCGGTCCCGACATGGACGTAGGTCGACAGCGCGCCGGCCTCGCGGCGCACCACCATCGACAGCTTGGCGTGGGTCTTCAACTCGATGAACCCATAGACCACCTGCGCGCCGGCACGCTCCAGGTCGCGCGCCCAGCGGATGTTGGCCTCCTCGTCGAACCGCGCCTTGAGCTCGATCAGCGCGGTGACCGACTTGCCGGCCTCAGCGGCTTCGACCAATTGCTTGACGATCGGCGACTCCGCCGAGGTGCGATAGAGCGTCTGCTTGATGGCGACGACCTCCGGATCGCGCGCCGCCTGTTGCAGGAACTGCACCACCGCGTCGAAGGATTCGTAAGGGTGGTGAACAATGAGATCCTTCTGGCGGATCGCCGCGAAGCAATCGCCGCCGTGATCGCGGATGCGTTCCGGAAAGCGCGGATTGTACGGGACGAATTTCAGATCGGGCCGGTCGAAGTGGACGATCTGGACCAAGTCGTTGAGCGCCAGTGCGCCCTCGACCAGGAATATCTCGTCGTCGGCGACGCCGAGCGCGCGCTGGACGAAGCGCTTGAGCTCCGCTGGCGTTGCCGCGTCGATCTCGAGCCGGATCACGGAGCCGCGGCGCCGGCGCTTGAGCACGGTCTCGAACGACCGCACCAGATCCTCGGCCTCTTCCTCGATCTCGATCTCGGAATCGCGGATCACCCGGAACCCGCCCTGGCCTTTCACCACGTAGCCGGGGAACAGCCGGCCGATGAACAATCCGGTGGCCTGCTCAAGCGTGATCACCCGCGTGACGCCGGTGTCCGTGGCGGCCAGGCTGATGAAGCGTTCGATCTTGTTCGGAATGCGGATCAGCGCGCTCATCGCCCGGCCATCGCTGACGCGGGCGAGGTTGAGCGCGATGGTGAAGCCGAGATTGGGAATGAACGGGAACGGATGCGCCGGGTCGATCGCAAGCGGGGTCAGAACGGGGAAAATGTGGCGGAGGAAATAGTCCTCGAGCCAGACCTTTTCCTGTTTGGTCACCTCGGGTCCGTCGATCAGCACGATGCCGGTTGCGGCAAGGGCCGTGCGCAGGTCGCGCCATTGCTTCTGCTGGTCGCTCGCCAGCACCGACACCATTTCCGTGATGCGCGGAAGCTGCTCGGCCGGGGTCAGTCCGTCGGGGCTTTTGGTGGTGATACCTTCGCGCACCTGGCCCTTGAGGCCGGCGACCCGCACCATGAAGAACTCGTCGAGGTTGTTGGCTGAGATCGAGAGGAACCGCAGCCGCTCCAGCAGGGGATGGCCCTCGTTGGCCGACTCCTCCAGCACACGCCGGTTGAAATGCAGCCAGGACAGCTCCCGGTTGATGAATCGGTCCGGACCTTGCGGAAATTGCGCAACGGATTCGGCCGGACCGGCCGCCGCGGGCGATACCGAAGGGGCAGATTCCGATGTTAAAACAGATGCTTGTGCGCGATCAGTCATGGCCCATACGACGAATTTGTGACATCGGATGATGGTCGTTATTCGTGACGGCCCGATGACTTGATCGTGCCCTCGTCAGGGCGTCAAGGTTCGCGGAACAACTCCCCAGCCAGCGCCCGGGTTGCAGGCCGCTTTTGCCGCAACGCCTCGCGGTCGAGCGCCTCCACCGCGGTTCGGGCGGCCACGAACGAGCGCTCGATCCGGTTCGCCAGGTACACCACCAGGCTTTCGTCGACCGCAAGCTGCCGGTCGGCGAACAGCTTGACGATCACCGCGCGCAACAGCGCGTCGTCCGGCGCAGCCAGCCCGACCACCGGCAGCGCCCGCAGTCTTGAGGCGAGATCGGGAACCTCAATGTTCCAGCCCGCCGGCGCCGACCGCGCGGTCATCAGCACGAAGGCGCCTTCCTCGCGCGCGAGATTGACCAGATGAAACAGCGCGCGTTCGTCGAACCGGCCGGGGGCCAGATCTTCGAGCACCAGCGCGCCGGTCGCGAGCGTGGTCGGCAGGCTCGCACTGTCGAGCGTGCGCGCGGCGGCGAAGCGGGCGCCGGCGGCCTGCGCCCAGATCGCCGCCAGATGGCTTTTGCCGGAACCCTGCGGGCCCACCAGCAGCATCAGACGACTCGGCCAGTCCGGCCAGCGCTCGATCAGCGCCAGCGCCGCCTGGTTGGGAGGTCCGGACAGAAAGTCCTCGCGCGCGAAGCTTTCGGCATGATCGAGCGCGAGCGCGAGCTGGCGCGGGGCGCTTGCTGGGCTGACGTTCGGGCCGGCGTGGGGACTGGCCATGCGTCAGCGCGGCTCCCCGCCGGTGTAGAACGGGCTTGCGAGATATTGCCGGAGCGCGAAGCGAACCAGCACGCCGGCCGCCGCGGCGAGCGGCACCGCGACCATCAGCCCGACGAAGCCGAACAGATAGCCGAACGCGAGCAGCGCGAACATCAGCCAGACCGGATGCAGCCCGACCTTTTCGCCCACCAGCTTCGGCGTCAGCACATTGCCCTCGAGCGCCTGGCCGACGATAAAAATTCCGGCAACGACCAGGATCGGCATCCATTCCGGCCAGAACTGCGCAACGGCGACCGCGACGGCAACGAGCAGACCGGCCAGCGACCCGACATAGGGGATGAAGCTGACGAGGCCGGCAATGAACCCGATTAGGAAGCCGAAATTGAGCCCGATCAGCATTAAACCGACCGCGTAGAACGCTCCCAGGATCAGGCAGACGCCGGCCTGCCCGCGCACGAAGGCCGCGATCGCCTGGTCGATCTCGCGCGCCAGCCCACACACCGTGTCGCGGTGCGGCAGCGGCACCGCACCGTCGATCGCGGCAATCATGCGGTCCCAGTCGCACAGCAGGTAGAACGCGACCACCGGCGTGATCACCAGCAGCGAGAACAGCGAAATCAGCGCCTTGCCGCCCGACCACAGCGAGGCGACGAACGCGGCCAGCCAGGTGGCGCCCTGCGCGACCAAACCGCTGGCCGACTTGCCGGCGTCCGGCAGCCGCTCGCCGACGATCTTGGAAAGCCACGGCCGGTTCGGATCCGTCACCAGCGATTGCAGCCTTGTGACATAGCCGGGAATCCGCTCGATGAAGGCGGACAGCTCCGCGGCGAGCAGCGGCGCGATCAGGATCACCAGCAGCACGAACGCGATGACGAACAGCGCAATGATAATGAGCGCGGCCGCGGTCCGGCCGACGCCGAACTGCACCAGCCGGCGCGCCAGCGGGTCGAGCAGATAGGCCAGCGCCATGCCGGCGACGAACGGCATCAGGATGTCGTTGAGTAGCCACAGTGCGGCAGCCAGGACGCCAAGCACCGCGACCCAGAACGTGACCTGCCGCTCAAAACTCATCGGGACCCCTTAACGCCGGATCCGGGCGCTTCGGCCTTAGTTCCCGACTTCCGCCGAGTTCATGTGGCGCACCCACTCGGCGACATAGAAGGCGACCGAAAGCAAGGTCAAGACGGCGACCATAGCCATCACCAGTGTCAACATGAGGTCGGAACGGAAATCGTATCCGTGCGAGGCCAGCACCAAACCGGCGAACAGGATTTGCGCCGCGGTGTTCGCCTTGGAAACCGCGTGGGGCTTGATCGTGACCGGCTGGCCTACCAGCCACGACAGGATCACCGCGCCGACGATCATCAGATCGCGGGACACGACCAGGATGACGATCCACAGCGGGATCACGCCGGTAATGCCCAGCGTCACATAGATCGAGACGATCAGCACCTTGTCGGCGGCGGGATCGAGATAGGCCCCGAGCTCGGTCTTCATGCCGAAGCGCTTGGCCAGGAAGCCATCGACCGCATCGCTGATGGCGGCGGCGAGGAACAACAGGAACGCCAGGCGCAGCTCGCCCGAGGCGATCAGCCAAACGACGACCGGCACCAGAAGGATGCGCGCGAGCGTGATGAGGTTCGGAATGCTCAAGTTGTGTCCTGGCCCGCCCTCGCGCTTGTTGCCGGCATTCTGCACAGCGCGTTTGCGCCTGAGTATATCGCCGATCAAGCCATTGCACAGGCTTCGATTCCGACGTACGGACGGGATATGACGAAGAAGGGGCTCACCTATGCGGATTCCGGCGTCGATATCGATGCCGGCAATCGCATGGTGGACCTGATCAAGCCGCTGGTGAAGGCGACCGCGCGGCCCGGCGCCGATGCCGAAATCGGCGGCTTCGGCGGGCTGTTCGACCTCAAGCGCGCGGGATTTTCCGATCCGGTGCTGGTCGCCGCCACCGACGGGGTCGGCACCAAGGTCAAGATCGCGATCGAGACCGGCTCGCATGGAACGATCGGCATCGATCTGGTCGCCATGTCGGTCAACGATCTCGTGGTGCAAGGCGCGGAGCCGCTGTTCTTTCTCGACTACTTCGCCTGCGGCAAGCTCGATCCGGAAATCGGCGCGGCGATCGTCGCGGGCGTTGCGGAGGGTTGCCGGCAAGCCGGTTGTGCGCTGATCGGCGGCGAGACCGCGGAAATGCCCGGCGTCTACCGCGGCGGCGATTACGATCTCGCGGGCTTCGCGGTCGGCGCCGCCGAACGCAAGTCGATCCTGCCGCGCAACGACATTCGCGCCGGCGACGTCATTCTCGGCATCGCATCCTCCGGCGTGCATTCGAACGGCTATTCGCTGGTCCGCAAGGTCGCCAAGACGGCGCGCGTGAAGTGGAACGCGCCGGCGCCGTTCGACAAGAAGCGCAAGCTCGGCGTCGCGGCGCTGACACCGACGCGCATCTACGTGAAGTCATGCCTCGCCGCGATCCGCGAGACCAAGGCCGTGAAGGCCCTGGCGCATATCACCGGCGGCGGCTTTCCCGACAACATCCCCCGCGTGCTGCCCAAGGGATTGAGCGCACGCATCGATCTCGATCGCGTGCCGGTGCTGCCGATCTTCAAATGGCTGGCGAAGGCCGGCGGCATCGCCGAGCCGGAGATGCTGCGCACGTTCAACTGTGGCATCGGCATGATCGCGGTGGTCGAGCCGCGCAAGGCCGACGCGGTCGCCGCCGTGCTCAAGCGCGAAGGCGAGCGGGTCGTTCGTCTCGGCGAGCTGGTCGCCTCGATGAAGGGTGTGCCGCGCGTCGCCTACACCGGCCGCCTCAACATCTAGGACGGGCATGGCTCGCAAGCGCGTCGCCATTCTGATTTCCGGCCGCGGCTCCAACATGGTGGCGCTGATCGAAGCGGCGAAGGATGCGAGCTACCCCGCGGAAATCGCCGTCGTCATATCGAACGAGCCCGATGCAGAGGGCCTCGCCCACGCGCGATCGGCCGGCATCGCCACGGCGGTCGTCGATCACCGGGTTCATGGCAAGAACCGCGAGGCATTCGAGCGCGCGTTGCAAGCCGAGCTTGCGGTGCACCGGATTGATCTCGTCTGCCTCGCCGGCTTCATGCGGCTGCTGACGCCGTGGTTCGTCGAGCAATGGAACGGGCGGATGCTCAACATCCATCCGGCGCTGCTTCCCGCTTTCAAAGGCCTCGACACCCATGCGCGCGCGCTCGCCTCGGGCGCAAAAATTCACGGCGCGACTGTTCATTTCGTGGTGCCGGAGATGGATTCCGGCGCCATCATCGCCCAGGGCGTGGTGCCGGTCGCCGATGGCGACAACGAGGCGACGCTTGCGGCGCGCGTACTCGAGGTCGAGCACCGGTTGTATCCGCTGGCGTTGAAACTTGTGGCCGAGGGACGCGTGCGCGTCGTCGACGGGCGATGCCTGATCGACGGCGTGCCGATGCTGAACAGCCCGTGAGGTCGGACTGAAAGTTACTCGCAGCATGAAAGTATCGGCCCGCTTCGGGGTTTGTGTGAAGGGGCAAACAAACGATCGGGAGGAAACACCATGGCGGCAACGTCAGGCCAGGAACCGAAACGGCTCATTCCCGCGCTGGAACCGTTCTACGAATGGGCGCGCGATATCTCTTGGCTTGTTGTCCGGGTGACAGTGGGCGGGATGCTGTTCGTCCACGGCTTCCAGAAGGTGACAACCCTGACGATCGCCGGCTTCGCCGCCAACAGCCTGGCGCGGCGCGGCATCGAACCGGCGGTGCCGTTCGCCTATGTCGTGTTCTTCCTGGAGACGGTTGGAGCCCTCTGCATCATCCTTGGATTGTTTACCCGCGCGTTCGCACTCGCGATCGGCATCGAATTTCTGATCATCACCTTTGTCGCGCACTGGCCGAACGGCTTCGGCTGGACCAGTCCGCGCGGCGGATGGGAGTACCCGTTGTTCTGGGGCCTGATGATTCTGGCGATCGGCTTGCGCGGCGGCGGACCCTATTCGCTCGATCGCAAGCTGCGGCGGGAGCTCTGACGATCGGGCCGCCCGCGGCCA
>CAMDEB010000117.1 GCA_945893085.1 Rhodoplanes serenus
TGCCACTCGCACTTCAGCACCAAGGCCGGCCTCCATCACCGCACCATGGAGGAATACGAAAACGCGCAGCGCGTGTTCAAGCGCAAGCGCGAGTTCGAGACTGAAGCGCAGATGGCCGAAGGATTCCGCAAGCGCGGCGTGCGCACCATCCTCGACATCTATCGCACCTGGCGCATGACCGACGAGGACGAAATCCGCGCCTCGAACGACTACGTCGTGAAATTCGCGCGCGACAACCGCGATATCGTGTTCGGCAACTGGCTCGCGATCAATCCGACCATGAAGGATTTCTGGCTGCGTGAGTTCAAGCGCCTGACCGACTCAGGCGTCGGCATGTTCGGCTTCTGCCAGAGCCAAAACAGCCTGGGCTTTCCGCCAAGCGATCCGATATGGGACCCGTTCTACAAGCTGTCGATCGAGGCCAAGGTGCCGGTGCTGCTGATGTGCGGGCTGACCGGCATCGGCCAGGGCATGCCCGGCGGAGGCGGCGTGGTGCTCGACGACGGCCATCCGCGCCACGTCGACCGGGTCGCGGCGCGTTATCCGGAGCTGAAAATCCTCGCCGGCCGCCCGGCCTGGCCGTGGCAGGACGACATGATCGCGATCCTGCTGCACAAGGCGAACGTGATGTACGAGCTGCACGGCTGGTCGCCGAAGTATTTCACGCCGGCGCTGAAGAAAGAGATCGGCGGTCGCCTGCAGGATCGCATCTGCTTCGGCTGGGACTGGCCGACGCTGACGCACGAGCGGCTGATCGGCGACTGGCGCGAGCTTGGATATTCCGAGGAGGTCTATGAGAAGATCTTCCATCGCAACGCCGAGGGATACTTCCCCGGCGCCGCGCCGAAGTAGGAGCTGATCCGATGGCGACGAATGCCGCTCCCCTGGTGCAGAGGCTGCGCGACGCCGCCTCCCGCGACCGCATCCCGGTTGCCGACATCACCGCGCTGGTCGACGACACCTTCCGCCACGCCGGGCTGTCGGCCGCCGACGCCGCGATCGCAGCCGAGGTCGCGATCTACGGCCAGTTGCACGGCTCGGACGCGCACGGCGCCGTGCAGATGCCGCTCTACATCACCGGCCTGCTCGACGGCACCATCAAGTCGAAGCCGAACGTCAAGAAGACCAACAATCTTCCTTGCTGCGTCGTGATGGACGCCGACAACGCGCTCGGCCTGGTCGTCAGCCAGCAGGCGATGGATGCGGCGATGGCGCTCGCCAAGACGCACGGTCTCGGCGCGGTGGCGGTGCGCAACTCGAGCCATTTCGGCGGCGCCGGCTATTACTCCGAGCGCGCGGCAAAGCAGGGCCTGATCGGCTTCGCCTTCACCAACGCCTCGCCGGCGATCGCGCCGACTGGCTCCAAGGAGGCCGTGCTCGGCACCAACCCGATCGGCGCCGCGTTCCCCCTCCCCGGCGCCGACGCGATCGTCATGGACATGGCGACCAGCGTGGTCGCGCGCTCGCGCATCCGCGCCATGCTGGCGCTCGGTCAGAAGACCATCCCCGACGGCTGGGCGCTCGATCCGGACGGCAAGCCGACCAGCGATCCGGCGATCGCGGTGAAAGGCTCGGTGCTGCCGATCGGCGGACCGAAGGGCTACGCGCTCTCGCTCATGGTCGAACTCCTGTGCAGCGCGCTGTCCGACGGCGAGCCGGGCATGCAGGTGACCTACGAGAACGTGGTGAAGCGGCCGAGCACCATCAGCCAATTCTTCTTCGCGATGAACCCGGCGGGCTTCGTCGGGCTTCAGACCTACGGCAAGCGCGCGAACCACATCGCCGACGTGCTGAACAAGGCCAAGCCGATTGAAGGCGCCGCCCCGCCGCGCCTCCCTGGTGCGCGCGGCCACGCGTTCAACCGCAAGAGCCAGGCCGAGGGGCTGCAGATGTTCGACAACCTGCGGCACGCGTTCAAATCGGTGGCCGACATCATCGAGAAGCGCAACGCGTAATGCGGCGCACACCGTTGCAACGCAATTTGTGCCGAGAACATTAACCACGCTTAATCCAAGCGCAGTTCTTTATTGTCGGAACCAAAGCGAGCCGCGCCCGTTGGTTGAGTACGCTGTGGCGAACCGGCACGACCGGCTTCCGAAAGCAGCCAGCACCACACTCAAAATCTGCACAGGAGGAAAGAGCGTCGGATTCGCACGCACACATCGCCAATGATTGAGGAGTTACCAAATGCATCCTTATTTTTTCGATATTGTCACCAATGCTTCTGTTCAAACCAATGCTTCTGTTCAACATGACTTTCACGGACGCAGCCTGGCCACGCCTGACGACGCCCGCGACCTGGCGGAGATGATCGCCATGGATATGGAATGCGACGAACGTGGCGATGACGCGCGGGTAACAACGGACATCGTGGTCCGCGATGCCGGCGGCGTTCGCTTGTTCTCGGTGAGCGTTCGCGACCCGAGCCTCATCGCGGCGTAACTGGTTGGCAGAATCCCCCGGCCTTCGAAGTGGCTGTCTGAGGTCGGGGGAAATCTGTTCAACCTTCGTGCCGACGCCCGGATACTCAAATTCCTCCAGTCGCCTTCAACCAGAACCGTCGCAGGTTTTTCGAAATCGGATTGGGGAAGAAATCGACGGCGTCCAACAAAACCAAACCTCGTTGAGCAGAGATTTTTACAAGGCTTATCGTAGCACGCGATGTTACAAACCTGCGGGCAAGGGGTGGGGAATAGCAAAGTGACCGAGCCATTACCGCCAGAGTATTTAGAGTCTTACGAACACAGGGTTGTCTCGTTTACGGATGTGCTGGGATGGCGATCGCACATCGAAGAGACAATGAAGAATCCAGAACGTACGCCTTACTTGAGGGTGCTAGTCGAGTCGTGGTCGCATCATCTCAAAATGAACGTGCCTTCTACTGAAACCAACGACCTACGCGCGACATCGTTCTCCGACAACTTGGTGCTGTCCCAAGGGCCTGAGGACCCAGGAGTGCTTCTTGCGCGGCTAGCTATGATGCAAGTCTTAGCAGCCGCCGGTGGTTTTTGGATACGTGGCGGCATAACAGCAGGCTTGCTCATTCACCGGCCGAATTGTGTGTTTGGCCCTGCGCTTAACCGAGCATATGAGTTGGAGAGCAAGATTGCGGACGTTCCACGAATACTCATTGGACCTGAATTAATATTGCAAGAGAAAGGTGACTTCGGAAATTATGGACGTGTGCTCATTAGGTTGGAGGGTTCTCACGCGTTCATCGACCCGTTTACTCCTTTCCATTTTAAGCTATTGCGCGAAAGCCCGCTGAATACGCAGACCAGCACATTTTTCGGAACAGAGGCGTGTGCGGAAAAAATTTCGGAATACCTAAGAAAGGAACTGAACGGCAATCTTGTAGAGAAAGATCGTCGAAGGATTATATGGCTCTACAATAGGCTCGCGGACAACTTTAAAGGAGATGCGTTCGCTACGTTTTTCCCACCGCTGTAGTATAATATTGCGATGCGGCTATCACTAAGTTTGGTTTGCCACGGCCTGCTGGTTCTGGTCGTCGTGTTCATTCCATCACGGCCTTCCCAACGCCGACTGGAGCTCCCGCACCAAGAATAAGCTCGATTGCTTTCGTCTTGCTGGTTTGCGGATTCCAAAGTTTTAGCTAAGTGATTGATTGCGCTGGTGCCGACGCCCGGATTCGAACCGGGACGGGGGTTGCCCCCCAACGGATTTTAAGTCCGATGCGTCTACCGTTCCGCCACGTCGGCACGCGGCGGTTCTAACACGGCGGCACGCGTGCGGAAGCCTCGTTGGCCGGTGGCGCGGTCAGCCCTTGCCGGTATGGCCCCAGACCTCGTCCCAGAGCTTGCCGCTCGGATCGGTGACGCGGCCGTCCTGCTCGTAGAACTTGTTCGGCACCTGGAAGATCGCGAGCATCAGCCCGCCCTCGGGGCACCAGGCCACGTGCCGGCTGCCGACCTCGCGCCAGATGAATTCGCCGGTCTTGGCCTCGATGCCTTCGGCGGGGCCTTCCTTGTCGACCAGCCGGCCCTCGATCACATAGGTCTGCTCGATGTTGACGTGCTCGTGGTCCGGCAGCACGGCGCCCGGCGCAAACCGCATCAGCGCCGTCATCAGCCCGCTGTTGGCGTCGAACAGCAGCGTCTTGATCTCGCAGCCGGGAAAGCGGGTCGGCTTCCATTCCATCTCGGCCGGGCGAACCACGTGCGAATGCTGGTCGGCGCTGATCTTGTCCTTCGGGGTCACGGCGTCCATGGCGATGCTCCGTTCCAATGAACCTCAAGCGATCATAGCGGCTTCGCCGGCGCCCGTCAGCGGGTCAATTGGGCGCCTTGATGTTGGCGCGTTCGATGATGCCGGCGAACTTCTTGCTTTCCGCTTCCACGAAAGCCTTGAACTGCGCGGGCGTCGTCGCGCGCGGCACGATGCCCTGCACGGCCAGCTTCTGCACCATCGAGGCCTCGGTGAACGTCTTGACCGTGATCTCGTTGAGCTGCGCCACGATCGGCGCGGGGGTGCCGCCGGGTGCGAACACGCCGAACCAGTTGAGCAATTCGTAGCCCTTGAGCCCGGGCGCGCCGTCCTGAAGCGGCGCGACATCGGGCAGTTGCGGCATCCGCTCGAGCGACGTCACGGCCACCGCGCGCAGCTTGCCGGCCTGGATCAGCGGCAGCGCGGCGGCATAGCTCGTAAAGCTCATGGTGACCGCGCCGGTCGCGACATCGGTCACTGCGGGCGCCGCGCCACGATAGGGCACGTGCAGCACGTCGGTCCCCGCCATGCTGTTCATCAGCTCGCCGGCAAGCTGCTGCGGGTTGCCGACGCCGGACGAGGAGAACGACAGCTTCTTCGGGTTGGCCTTGGCGTAGGCGATCAGCTCCTGCGGCGTCTTGACCGGAGTCGTCTCCGCCACGACGACCACGCACGGCACGATGCCGGCGAGCGCCACCGGAGCGAGCTCGCGCATCGGGTCGTAGGCCATCTTCTCCTTGTAAAGATGATGACTGATCGCGATCTCGCCGGAGGTCGCCATCAGCATCGTGTGCCCGTCAGGCGGCGCCTTGGCGGTTGCCTGCGCCGCGATCATGCCGGCGGCGCCGGTGCGGTTCTCCACCACGACCGACTGACCGAGCGTCTTCAGCGGCTCGGCCAGGATGCGCGCCAACAGATCGATGCCGCCGCCCGCCGGAAAGCCGGCCAGAATGCGGATGGTCTGCGACGGATAGGCTTGGGCTGCTGCGCCGCCGCCACTGCCCAGGAGCAGCGCGAGGCTCGAACCCTGGACGAACCGGCGTCGTGTGAGCATGACTCCTCCCGGAATGCTTATTCGCCGCCAGCGCGGATCGGCGGCTGAAAGGCTAGGCCGGTGTCCCAGGGGAAGTAAATCCAGGTGTCCTGCGACACTTCGGTGATGAAGGTGTCGACCAGCGGCCGGCCCATCGGCTTGGCATAGACGGCGGCAAAGTGCGCGGCCGGCAAAATCTCGCGCACCACCTTGGCGGTCCGCCCGGTGTCGACCAGGTCGTCGATGAACAGCACGCCCTTGCCGCCCTCCCCGCCCAGGTTGAGGAACGAGTCCGAGATGCCCTTGAGGATATTGATATGACCTTGAGTCTTGTGGTCGTAGCTCGCCACGCACACGGTCTCGATCACCCGGATGTCGAGCTCGCGGGCGATGATCGCAGCCGGCACCAGGCCGCCGCGCGTCACGCAGACGATGCCGAGGAACGGCCCCGCCGCAGCGAGACGCCAGACCAGCGCGCGGGAGTCGCGATGGAATTGGTCCCAGGAGACCGGAAAAACCTTCTCTGATTGCGGCTGCGGTTCCGCCATCGTCGCCCCCCGAAACGTCTTGTTGTTCAACGCATGTCGAGCACGAAATCGAACCACGCGGCAAGGCCGTCGCCGCTCGGCGCGGTCCGCATCAGCAATTCGGGGCGGAACATGCCGTCGCGCCGGTTGCCGGCCTCGTCGGGGAAATAGAGCTGCGTGGTAAGCAGGCGCCCGCCCGCCGCCTGCACCTTGGCGTGGTAGTGGCGGGTGCGGCCGGGATACAGCGCCGGCACGATGGTGCGGAACCGGAACCGGCCGTCGGCATCGGTGTACTGGTGGCCGCTATAGCGGAAGCCGGTGTTGTCGTAGTCGCCGGCATCGTCGGCGTGCCAGAGATCGATCAGCGCGCGGGCCACCGGACGGCAGCTCCGCGTCAGCACGACGCCTGAGAGTTCGACCGGACGGCCACGCGCACCGGCCTCGCGCAGGTCTGCCCGCTCGGGCGAGCGCGGCTTGAAGAACGGCCCCTCGCCCTGCCGCACCGTCGGCTCATGGTTATCACGGCACTCCGGCGTCGGTGCGAGCTCTTGCGGCAACGCGCCCTGCGCCAACACATCGTCCACGCCCGCAACGCTGAGCCCCGCGGCGAGCACGCCGCTGGTCCTCAGAAATCTGCGTCGATCCATGACAGTAACCTCCTCGTTACGCCGATTGCCGCAGGCCGGCCTTGACCCGCGCCAGCATGGCCTCGACCGCGGCCTTCGCCGTGGCGAGCTTCTCCGCGTCGCGCGCGCGCACCACGATGTTGGTGTTGGGGCCGCGCTCGGGATCGACGAACGGATAGCTGCCGATGCTCACGTCCGGATGCGCCTTGGCGACCTCGCCGAGCGGCGTGCCGATGTCGCCTTCGCGCAGGTCGGCACGGACGCTGTCCGACAGCATCTTGATGCCGGTCTTCAGCGTCGGCGCGGCCTCGTCGAGCATCGCCTGCATGATGGAAGGCACGCCGGCCATCACGAACACGTTGCCGATGCGAAAGCCCGGCGCGCTCGAGACCTTGTTGACGATCAGGTCGGCGCCGGCGGGGATGCGGGCCATGCGCAGGCGCGCTTCGTTCAGGTCCTTCTCGGCGATGCGGGTCAGCAGCATGGCGCGGGCGCGCGGATCGACGTCGATCGTGACGCCGAACGCCTTGGCGACACAGTCGGCGGTGATGTCGTCATGGGTCGGCCCGATGCCGCCGGTGGTGAACACGTAAGTGTAGCGGTGCCGCAACGCGTCGAGCGCCGTGATGATCTCGGCCTCGACGTCGGGCACCACCCGGACCTCTTTCACGTCGACGCCGATATTGGTCAGGTATTCGGCGATATAGCCGATGTTCTTGTCCTTGGTCCGGCCGGACAGGATCTCGTCGCCGATGACCAGGATGGCGGCGGTGACGGATGGGCGGGATGCCGCGTCGGTCATTGAGGCCTCTCTCGCTTAACGACTTCGATCCCTAGCGCGGAACCGTGCTCCCGCTCAAGCGGTCAAGTTCGGCCGCCGCAAATACAGGTGGCAACTTGACATCCGGCGTTGCCGCAGTGCCACCGGCATCGTAATAACGCCTTCGGCGGAAGGGGATTCTCATGACCTATTGCTGCGGCATCCTGGTGCGCGAAGGGCTCGTGATGATCGCCGACACCCGCACCAACGCGGGGCTCGACAACATCTCCACGTTCCGCAAGCTCAACACCTTCGTGACGCCCGGCGAGCACGTGATGGCCCTGGCCACATCCGGTAACCTGTCGATCAGCCAGTCGGTGGTCAGCATGCTCAACGAGGGCATCGAGAACCCGGCCACGGGCGAAATCGAAACCCTGAAAAACGCCCCGACCATGTTCCAGGCCGCGCAACGCATCGGCAACGTCATCCGCCGCGTGCATGACATCGAGGCGCCGGCGCTGGAGGCCAACGGCGTGAAGTTCGACGTATCGTTCCTGTTCGGCGGCCAGATCAAGGGCGACCGCCTGCGGCTGTTCATGATCTACTCGGCGGGCAACTTCATCGAATGCACGGTGGACACGCCCTATCTGCAGATCGGCGAGCACAAATACGGCAAGCCGATCCTCGACCGCGCCGCCCGATATGACATCGACATCCAAGATGCGCTCAAGATCGGCCTGCTCTCGATGGATTCCACGTTGCGCTCGAACCTCGGCGTCGGCTTGCCGATCGACGTCGTGGTGGTGCGGACCGACTCCTGCGATGCCGAGCTGGTCTACCGGATCGAGCCCGGGGAACCCTATTTCCATGACCTGAGCGAGCGCTGGTCGGCGGCGCTGCGCGCCGCGCACATGGGGATTCCGCGGCCGCCCTACGTCACGCGGCGCTGAATTTCGTTAACCGTTTAACACCCGATTAAGGCCGTGACGCGAAATGCGGCACGGCTGGCGCGCGAACCTCACCAGAAGGCGATCGGCAAGCCAAATGCAATCATTGCGACCTAGCGTACCGGGTTCGATCACCCGGCGCGGAGTACGACGTGTTGTCGATGCCATCCCTGCGGCAAGACGGGCAGCGGGAGTCTTCAAAACCCACGGGCTGGGATCGCGCGCGGCTGGGCGTGGTCGTGCCGCTTTGCGTGGTTGTTGCCGTCGCGATCGTCTGCATCATCGTGGCGGCGTTGACATCGGCGCAGCGTGCCGACGAGGTCGCGCTCGAGCGCGAAAAGCATCTGTTCATGAAGGCGGTGGTCAACCATGGCGAATGGTCGATGCGCCGTCTCAAGAGCGTCGTCGATTCCGATCAGGCGGCGCACGGCAACGACATCGATAGAGCCGGCGGCGCCCCGGAGCGGATCGCGGCCTGGCTGAAACCCCTGCTCGACCACGATTTCGTGCTGATGATCGGTTCCGCCGACCACGTTCTCTACGCGCAGGCCAGTGGCGCCCAGACCAATGCACAGGGAGCGGCCGCGGCTTTTTCGCAGGTCCGCTCCCTGCTGAACCATTTGCGCGGCCGCACCGGCGTGCTGCCGGATTCCACGGTTATCATCGCCAGGGGTGACCGGTCGAAGGCCGGCGTCAGTGAAGCCGCATTCCTGCAACCGCTCTTGGGTCAGCTTGCCGTCGTGACGGTCGCGCCGGTCCAGCGCGCCCGCGCGGATCAACCCACCGCCGAAGCGCAGCCTGTCGTGCTGACGGTGCGGTTCATCGAGCACACGCTTCTCAGCAACATCGGTGACCGGCTGCAGCTCGACAACCTTCGCAAGATCGACGACGAGGCCGTTCCCGGCGACGATTACGTGTTCAGCCTAGTCGACCGTCACGAAACGCCCATTGCCCGCTTCGCCTGGACGCCGAAGCGGCCGGGCGCCGAAGTTCTGCAAAGCGTCGTGCCGTTCATCGGCATTGCGCTCGCGGGCTTTGCGGTGCTGGCGGGACTGGTGCTGCGGTTCATGCGCCGGACCGCCGCGACCATCGCGGCCGGCGAGAACCGGCTGCGCTACCTCGCGCTGCACGACCCGCTCTGCGGGCTGCCCAACCGCATCTTCTTCAGCGAGCGGCTGGAGGCGGTGATCGCCGACGTCAAGCGCCGCGGTTCGCCGGCCGCCGTGTTCTACATCGACCTCGATCATTTCAAGGACGTCAACGATACGCTCGGCCATCCGGTCGGCGACGAGCTGATCCGCAGCGTGACGCTGCGCCTGTCCCGCACGCTGCGCGGCGACGACCTGGTCGCCCGTCTCGGCGGCGACGAATTCGCCGTCATCACCTCGGTCTCGTCCGACCATGCCACCCTGCAGACGATTGCCGGGCGGATCATCGCCACCTTGTGCGCGCCCTACTCGATCAACGGCCACACCATTGTCATCGGCGCCAGCATCGGCATCGCGGTGATCGACCAGCGCGCGGCGGATGCCGCCGATATCCTGCGTTATGCCGACATGGCGCTCTACCGCGCCAAGAACGAAGGCCGCAACCGCGCCTGCACCTACGATAAGGTGATGGACGCCGATCTCTCGCAGCGCAAGCTGCTGGAGCAGGATTTGCGCGAGGCGATCGAGAACAACGGGCTCAAGGTGGTCTACCAGCCGTTCATGAACGCCAGCGGCGAAACCGTGGTGGGCGTGGAGGCGCTGGCGCGATGGCCGCACCCGGTGCGTGGTATGATCCCCCCGAGCGAATTCATCCCGATCGCCGAGCACTCCGGCCTGATCCTCGATCTCGGCGCGCGGGTGCTGCGCCAGGCCTGCCTCGACGGCAAGGCGTGGCCCGGTCTGACGGTCGCCGTCAACGTCTCGCCGCTGCAGTTCCGCCAGCTCGATTTCGTCACACTGGTCGAGCGCATCCTGGCGGAAACCGACTTCGATCCGACCCGGCTCGAGCTCGAGCTGACCGAGAGCACGCTGCTCGGCAACCTGGAGAGCGCGGAAGCCGCCATGCACCGGCTCAAGGCGCTGGGCGTGCGGCTGGCGCTGGACGATTTCGGCACCGGCTATTCGAGTCTGCTCTATCTGCGGCGCTTCCCGTTCGACAAGCTCAAGATCGACCGCAGCTTCGTGCTCAGCATCGAGACCGCGGCCGACAACGCGGCGATCGTGCACGCCATTGTCAGCCTCGGCCGCGGCCTCGGCATGAAGGTGACGGCCGAGGGCGTCGAGACCGCCGAGCAGCACCTGTTCCTGCGCGCCGCCGGTGTGCATTGCATGCAGGGCTATCGCTTCGGGGTGCCTGGGCCGGCGACCGACATCACAGCTCGCATCGCCACGCCCGGCGTCTACCGCAGCATCGAAGGCGACGCCGCCGCCGCGCTGGCCGGCTGAGCGAACGCTTCTTCCCTTCGTTTTCCGCCATTGCAGCAGCCCGTCCAGCCCTTAGGATGCGGTCTCCATTTCATGAGACTGCGAAGGGCAAAGGACGATGGCAGGGTTTCAGAAGGTCGCGTTGGTGACGGGCGCCGGCACCGGGATCGGCAAGGCGGTGGCGCTGGCGCTCACCCGCGACGGCTACGCCGTGGTGCTCGCTGGCCGGCGTGCCGACAAATTGGAAGAAACCGCCAAGGAGGCGGGCAACGCCAAGACCCTGTCGGTGCCGACCGACGTCAGCGATCCGGAATCGATCAAGGCGCTGTTCGAGCGCGTCAAGAAGGAGTTCGGCCGGCTCGACGTGCTGTTCAACAATGCCGGCATCGGCGCGCCGGCGGTGCCGATGGAAGAGCTGCCGCTGGAGACCTGGAAGAAGGTTGTCGACACCAACCTGACCGGCGTTTTCGTCTGCACCCAGGAGGCCATCAAGATCATGAAGGCGCAGGACCCGAAGGGCGGCCGCATCATCAACAACGGCTCGATCTCGGCCCACACGCCGCGTCCGCGCGCCGCGGCCTACACCTCGACCAAGCACGCGATCACCGGCCTGACCAAGCAGACCGCGCTCGACTGCCGCAACGACAGCATCCTGTGCAGCCAGATCGACATCGGCAATGCCGCGACCCCGCTGACCGACCGCATGGTGCAGGGCGCAGGCGTGCTGCAGGCGGACGGCCGCATGGCGATCGAAGCGCGCATGAGCGCCGACGACGTCGGCCGGGCGGTGTCCTACATCGCCGGCCTGCCGCTCGACACCAACGTGCTGTTCATGACGGTGATGGCGAACGGCATGCCG
>CAMDEB010000118.1 GCA_945893085.1 Rhodoplanes serenus
GGCGAGATCGCGCTGCATGCCCGCGAGCTCCCGCTCGGTGGTTCCGATTTCATCGGCGCGGCGGGAGGCCACCAGCACGCGTCCTGGATTTTCCGGATCGGCGCGGAACGCCATCATGTTCGCAGTGATGCGGCGCATCGGCCGCACCAGCAGATAATGCAGCGCGAGGTACACGAGAGCCGCGGTGATGGCGGAGATCACCAGCGACAGCAGCAGCACGTTGACCGAGTAGCGCAGCATCGCCTGCCGCAGCGGCCCTTCCGCGATCACGATCTCGACGAAGTCGCCGCCCATCGGCGCCGGCCCGACCGCGCGCAGCACGTCGGTGTCATGGCCCAGGAACAGAGTCTCGAACGCGCCGACGATGGCCTCGAACGCCGAGACGTTGCGCAGGTCGACCTCCTGGTGCGGCATCGGCGGCACTTCGGACAGCGCCAGCAGATGGCGCTGATTGCCCATCTTCAGCGCCACCGCCTGGGCGCCGATGCTGTCGAGCACCTGTCGCACCAGCTGGTCGGGCACCGCGCGATCGGTGCCGGGCTGCAGCACCAGCGCCGCGGTGTGTGCGGCGGCGAGCCGGTCGCTGAGCCAGGTGAGCCGGAAGTTGGCGATCGAGGGCACGTAGATCGCCACTTCGGCCAGCATCACGAACAGAATCGTCAGCACCAAGAGCTTGCCGGACAGGCCCCAGCGCAGGGTTTTCGATCGGTCCGCCGGAGCGGCGTTCTCGCTCATCTTTCAGCCAAATCCACGAAACAGGTTCAAAATGCGCCGCACCCAGGGACTCGTCAAACGCGGCGTAAAATGGCTGATCGCCGCGCGCCTGCCGATCTCGGCAAACGTCGGATAGGGCACCACGATTTCGGCAAAAGCGCGGACGTTGAGGCCCTGGCCGATCGCCAGCGTCCAGGCGGTGATCAGCTCGCCGGCTGCGGCGCCGACGATGGTGGCGCCGAGGATTTTTCCCTTCTTGTCGGTGATCACCTTGATATGGCCCGCGGTCTGCCGCTCCGCCTGGGCCCGGTCGTTGTCGTGATAGGGCCAGCGCAGCACCCGGAACGCGCGACGGCTCGCGCGCGCCTGCGCCTCGGTGAGGCCGACATGGGCCAGCTCCGGATCGGTGAAGGTCACGCGCGGGATCGCGTTCGCATCCACCTTCACCGGGACGCGGAACAGCGCGTGCTTGATGACCAGGCCGGCGTGATAGTTGGCGGCGTGGGTGAACTGCCACGCGCCGGCGACGTCGCCGATCGCATAGACCTTTTTGTTGCTGGTGCGCAGCCGCTTGTCGACCACGATGCCGGCGGCTTGGTGCCGGATGCCGGCGGCGTCAAGACCCAGTCCGTCAACGTTCGGCCGCCGCCCGGCCGCGATCAGCAGATCGCTGCCTTCGATCGTCTCCTCCTCCGCGCCGTCGAGGGCGACCTGGACGTTCGATCGCACCCGCCGGACGCGCGCGATGCTCACGCCTGAGCGGATCGTCACACCCTCGCGCGTGAGCGCGTTGAGCACGACTGAGCCGCACTCGGGATCCTCCTTCGAGAGCGCCTGAGCAGCCTCGAGCACGGTGACATCGGAGCCGAGCCGGCGGAACGCCTGCGCCAGCTCGAGCCCGATCGGACCGCCGCCAATGACAATCAGATGCTTGGGACGGGCCCGCAATTCGAACACCGTTTCGTTGGTGAGATACGGCGTTTGGTCCAATCCGGGGATCGGCGGCACCGCCGGCGACGAGCCGGTCGCAATGACGAAGCGCCGCGCCTTGATCTCGAACTTGATGTCGGTCTCGTCGCCGACCACGACGGTCTGCGCGTCGCTGAAGCGGGCTTCGCCCTCGATCACGCGCACGCCCAGTCCGGTGAAGCGCTGCTTCGAATCGTTCGGCGCGATCGCCGCGATGACGCGGTTCACATGATCGTTGACCTCGTGGAATTCGACGTGGGCGCGCTGCGGCCTGATGCCGAACGGCGCGCTGGTGCCGAACACGTGGGCGCGCTTGGCGGCGGCGATCAGCGCCTTCGACGGCACGCAGCCGACGTTGAGGCATTCGCCGCCCATCTTGCCCTTCTCGATCAGAACCACCGGCACGCCGAGCGCGGCAGCGGCGGCGGCAACCGACAGGCCGCCGGAGCCGGCGCCGATCACACAGAGGTCGGGCGTGAGCTGCTCGGCCATGGTTCAGCCCGCGCGCCGGATGCGCCGCGCCCGAAACCGCTTCACCGCGACCGGGATCAGCGCGAGCACGCCGAGCGCGACCAGCGCTGCGATCAGCTCCGGCGTAAACGCAGCCATCAGATCGAAGTCGAGCCGGCAGTCGGCGCGGCCGGCGGCGAGGCAGCCCTTGTAGTTGGAGAACTGCGCCGCGATCGCGCTGTCCAAACCGGCGCCGAGGAACGCCAGCGCGCAGGTTGCCGGAATGATGCCGATGGCGGTCGCGCCGACGAACGGCGCCAGCCGGACACCGGCCAGCGCCGGCACCAGATTGACCAGGAAGAACGGAAACACCGGCACCAGCCGCAGGAACAGCAGATAGCTGAAGGCGTCCTCGCGAAAGCCCTCGGCGAGCTTTGCCGCCCGCGGCCCGACGCGCCGCGCCAGCTGCTCGCCGAACGCGGTCTTGGCGATGAGAAAGATCGCCGTGGCCCCGACCGTCGCAGCCACGATCGAAGCCAGCGCGCCGGTGAATGCTCCAAACAGGATGCCGCCGGCGATCGTCATGTAGATCGCCCCCGGGATCGACAGCGCCACCACCGCGATATAGAGCGCGACGAAGGCGCCGACTGCGGCGGCAGTGTGCCCGGCGACGAAGATTTCCAGCATCGTGCGGTGGCGGACCAGCGTTTCGAGCGACAACTCGCGGTGCCAGCCCATCGCCAGGACCAGGCCGGCAAGGCCGAGAACAGCCGCCAGCGGCAGCAGCCGTCCCAGCCGAAACCACCCCATCCCAGGGCGGGGCAACGGCGGGCGGCGGTCGTCGGCAGGCACGGTCACGGTTGCGCTCGCGGTCACGGCCAAGCTTTTCAGAAGGGAGGATGCGGCACGATCTAACACGCCGCCCCGCCCCAGCGAAGCCATCTCACTGATATTTGAGGCAAAACGTGATCCGCCCGGCCGCGGAATGGCTTGCATTGACGCACAAGGCGGGCCTCCCGTATAAGCCGCACGCAAGGCGCGAACGGAGGCCTACCACGTGAAGCGGACCTATCAACCCAGCAAGCTGGTGCGCAAGCGCCGCCACGGCTACCGCGCTCGTATGGCGACCAAGGGTGGCCGCAAGGTGGTGGCCGCTCGTCGTGCCCGCGGGCGTAAACGGCTCAGCGCCTGAGCCCGGCGCGGACATCCGCGTCATCCCCATAGATCGCCCATAGATCGCCCATGGATCGGCTGAGGCAACGCGCGGATTTTCTGGCCGCTGCGACCGGCGCCAAGGCCCCCTCTTCCGCCTTCGTGCTGCAGGCACGCCAGCGGCGCGACGACGGCAAAATCCGCGTCGGATTTACCGTTTCCAAGCGGGTCGGCAATGCGGTCGAACGAAACCGCGTCCGGCGGCGGTTGCGGGAGGTCGTGCGGCTGTCACCGCCGGCGCATATGCAGCCGGGACACGATTATGTGCTGATCGGACGGCGCCCGGCGCTTAATCTGCCGTTCGCCAGGTTGATCGAGGATTTCGACCGGGCGCTGCACCGCGTGCACGCGGCGCGCCCGGACACCGACCGCCGCGGTGGCAAGGGCCTCGCGGCGTCCCCAAATGCGGGGACGGGCGAGTAAGAGCGGCTGAGATGACCGACCAGAAGAACACCATCCTCGCCATCGTGCTGTCGGCGCTCGTGCTGATCGGCTGGCAGTATTTCTACGGCATGCCGCAGATGGAGAAGCAGCGGCAGGAAGCGCAGCTCAAGGCGCAGCAGCAACAGGTCCAACAGCCCGGCCAGCCGGCGCCGCAAGCGCAGCCCGGCGCGCAACCGGGCGTGCAGCCCGGCGCGCCGACGGCGCCCGGCACGCCGGTCAGCATTCCCGGCCAGCAGATCACGCGCGAGGCCGTGATCGCGGCGTCGCCGCGCGTGATGCTCGAAACGCCGCGGCTGCGCGGCTCGATCGCGCTGCGCGGCGGCCGGATCGACGATCTTGCGCTGGTGCTATATCGCGAGACGGTCGACCCGAAATCTCCGGCAATCGTGCTGCTCGCCCCGTCCGGAAGCCCGCATCCGTTCTACGCCGAGTTCGGCTGGGTCGGCACCGCCGGCACGAATGCGAAGGTGCCTGGATCGGACACCGTGTGGCGCCAGCAGGGCTCTGGCACGCTGGGCATCGGCCGTCCGGTGACGCTGCTCTATGACAACGGCGAGGGCCTTGAGTTCCGCCGCACCATTACCGTCGACGACAAATATCTCTTCACCGTCGAGGACACGGTCAACAACAAGAGCGCGGCGCCGATCTCGCTTTATCCGTACGGACTGATCTCCCGCCACGGCACGCCGAAGACCGAAGGCTACTACATCCTGCACGAAGGCCTGATCGCCGTGCTGGGCGATCTGCAGGAGGTGACCTACAGCCAGATCGAAGATAAGAAGACGATGAACTTCAAGGCGACCAACGCCTGGCTCGGCATCACCGACAAGTACTGGGCGGCGACGCTCATCCCCGATCCCAAGGCATCGATCCAGGCGCGGTTCTCCTCCGGCGCGCTGGGAGCGCTGAAGACCTACCAGACCGACTATCTCGGCGATGCCGTCACGGTGGCACCGGGCGCCACCGGCAGCAACAGCATGCGGCTGTTCGCCGGCGCCAAGGAGACCGAGATCATCGATAGATACAAGGACGAGCTCGGCCTCGATCGCTTCGACAAGCTGATCGACTGGGGCTACTTCTATTTCATCACCAAGCCGATGTTCTATGCGATCGACTGGCTGTTCAAGCTGCTCGGGAATTTCGGGCTGGCGATCCTCGGCGTCACCGTCCTGATCAAGATCGTGTTCTTCCCGCTCGCCAACAAATCCTACGCCTCGATGGCGAAGATGAAGGCGGTGCAGCCGGAGATGATGGCGATCCGCGAGCGCTACGGCGACGACAAGATGAAGCAGCAGACCGCGCTGATGGAGCTCTACAAGAAAGAGAAGATCAATCCGCTCGCCGGCTGCCTGCCGATCCTGATTCAGATTCCGGTGTTCTTCGCGCTCTACAAGGTGCTGTTCGTCACCATCGAGATGCGGCACGCGCCGTTCTACGGCTGGATCAAGGACCTGGCGGCGCAGGACCCGACCAACATCTTCAGCCTTTTCGGATTATTGCCCGAGCCGAGTGCGTATCTCGGAGTGGCAATCGGCTCGTTCTTTCATCTCGGCATCTGGCCGATCGTGATGGGCATCACGATGTGGGCGCAGATGAAGCTCAATCCGGCGCCGCCCGATCCGACGCAGAAGATGATCTTCGACTGGATGCCGCTGATCTTCACCTTCATGCTGGCGTCGTTCTCGGCGGGCCTGGTGATCTACTGGGCCTGGAACAACACGCTGTCGGTGCTCCAGCAAAGCGTCATCATGCGCAAGCACGGCGCCAAGATCGAACTGTGGGACAACGTGTTGGAGCTGTTCGGGAAGAAGAAGGCCCCGGACAAGAAGTAGCTCCGCGTCATTCCGGGGCGCGAGCGAAGCTCGCGAGCCCGGAATCCAGGGTTCCGAGTCATGGCCCTGGATTCCGGGCCCGGCCCTTCGGGCCGTCCCGGAATGACGGCGAAATGCAGCGACGCCCTACGCCGGCGGCGTGCCCATGAAATCCCGCTTACCGACCTCGACGCCGCACTGCCGGACGATGTCGTAGGCCGTGGTGACGTGAAAGTAGAAGTTCGGCAGGCTGTTGCCGATCAGCAGGCCCTGGCCCTTGAACTGGCGGGTGTTGCCGTTGGGGAAGGTGATGCTGATGTCCTTGTCCTCGGTGCCATCGACCTCACCCGGCTTCACGCTCTTGAGGAAATCGATGGTCTTGGCAATCCGGTCCTTCAATTGTGCAATGGTGGTCTCGTCGTTGGCGAACTTCAGCAGCTCCTTGCCCGACAGCCGGCCTGCCGCGTTGGCGGCATGATCGGTCGCAGCCCGCACCTGCCGCGTCAGGTTGAACATGTCGGGCGAGAGCCGCATGTTCAGCAGATCGGCCTCGTTGACCTTGCGGGCGGCGGCCCAGGCCTCGGCCTTGTCGAGGACCGCGCTCAGTCCGTTGAGATGCTGGATAAAGACCGGGATCGAAACCGTGTACATCGAAACGGGCATGGCCTGGACCTTCTGGTGAGATGACAATGCAGCGACACGAGCCTAGCCTAGTCAATGTGAAGACCGCATCCGATTTTTCGTCCGCCGAGCTCGATGCCGGGCGCCGGCTGTTCACCCGCGAGTGGCGATTCCTCTCCGCCGCAAGCTCGGTGGAATCGCTGCCGAAGATGAACGGGGTCGAGATCGCCTTCTCCGGCCGCTCCAACGTCGGCAAGTCGAGCCTGGTCAACGCGCTGACCGGGCGCAACGCGCTGGCCCGCATGTCGCACACGCCGGGCCGCACCCAGGAGCTGATCTTCTTCACCAACGACGCCGGGCTGACCCTGGTCGACATGCCCGGCTACGGCTACGCCGCCGCGCCGAAACAGAAGGTCAAGGAGTGGACCGACCTGATCCACGCATTCCTGCGCGGCCGCGCCAACCTGGCGCGGGTCTATGTGCTGATCGACGGCCGGCATGGGCTCAAGGACGCCGACAAGCCCGCGCTCGATGTGCTGAGCGAATCCGCGGTGAGCCATCAGATCGTGCTGACCAAGTCCGACCAGGTGAAAGCGGCCGACATGGAGGCTCGCGTCGCCGCGACCAAGATGGCGCTGGCCAAGCGGCCGGCCGCCTATCCGGAGCTGGTCGTCACCTCCTCGCGCGATGGCGCCGGCATTCCCGAGCTGCGCGCCGCCGTCGCCCGGCTGCTGTCCGAACGCCGCGCATGAGAGCTCCGCAGCGTCCGGAATGACTGTGGAGAGATTGTCCTTGGCCTGCTAGAACCTCTGCGCTCAGCAAAACGCCGCGAGACCCGCCCCGATGAGTGACACCGGCAAGACCAGTCCGCAGGAAGCCGCCCGCATCCTTTCCGAAGCCCTGCCCCATATGCAGCGCTACGACGAGGAAACCATCGTCATCAAGTACGGCGGCCACGCCATGGGCAACGAAGAGGTGGCCCGCGCCTTCGCCCGCGACATCGTGCTGCTGGAGCAGACCGCGATCAATCCGGTGGTGGTGCACGGCGGCGGACCGCAGATCGAGGCGATGCTGAAGCGCGCCGGCGTGCAGTCGCAATTCGCCGGCGGCTTGCGCATCACCGATGCCAAGACGCTGGAAATCGTCGAGATGGTGCTGGCCGGATCGATCAACAAGCAGATCGTCGGCTTCATCAATGCCGCCGGCGGCAAGGCGATCGGGCTGTGCGGCAAGGACGGCAACATGGTGATCGCCAAGAAGGCGACGCGCCGCGTGATCGATCCCGATTCCAACATCGAGAAGGTGGTCGATCTCGGTTTCGTCGGCGAGCCTGACAAGGTGGACACCACGGTGCTCGACGTGGTGCTCGGCCGCGACCTCATTCCGGTGCTGGCGCCGGTCGCAGCCGCCGCCGACGGCGGCTCCTTCAATGTCAACGCCGACACCTTCGCGGGCGCCATCGCCGGCGCGCTCAAGGCCAAGCGCTTCCTGCTGCTGACCGACGTGCCCGGCGTGCTCGACAAGTCGAAGCAACTGATCAAGGAGATGTCGGCCGCCGACGTGCGCCGGCTGATCGCCGACGGCACCATCACGGCCGGGATGATCCCCAAGGTTGAAACCTGCCTCTATGCGCTGGAGCAGGGCGTCGAAGGCGTGGTCATCCTCGACGGCAAGGTGCCGCATGCGGTGCTGCTCGAGCTGTTCACCGATCACGGTGCCGGCACGTTGATCCACCGCTAAACAAAAACAATGAACGCTCCCGCTGCGCAAAGCCGGCTGACGGCGCTCGGCCCCGGCATTATCGCGGCGGTCTCGTTCGCGCTTGCCGACGTGTTCAGCAAGCTGGTGTTCATCGCCGGCAGCGACGTCCTCACGCTGTCGACGTTCCGCAGCCTGTTCAGCTTGGTCGTGCTGTTCGCGTGGCTGCAGTGGCGGCCGCCGGCGGTGCCGCACACGCCGCGGCAGCGCTGGATCTCGCTTGGGCTCGGCGTGGTGTTCACCGGCATCGTGTTCGGCCTGTTCAAAGCGATCGAGCTGGTCGAGGTGCCGGTCGCGATCCTCAGCTATTTCGTCTATCCGCTGTTCACCGGCATCGTCGGCGCGCTGATCGGCATCGACAAGCTGAGCTGGCGCGGCGCCGCGGCCGCCATCGCCGCATTCCTCGGCCTCGCCCTGATCGTCGGCGCGCATCCCGGCGAGATCGCGTTCGCCGGGCTGGGGTTTGCGATCGGCGCGGCCGTGCTGCGCACCGCGGTGCTGTTGATCACCCGCGCGACGCTGCGCGACGCCGATGCCCGGCTGATCACCTGGTATTCCATCGTGTCGTCGACGGCGATCTTCGTCGCGATCTCGCTCGCCACCTGGAACTGGAACGGGCCGCAGACCGCGCTCGGGTGGTTCTCGCTGATCGTGGTCAGCATCACGGTCACCATCGCCGTGCTGACGCTGTTCATGTCGATCGAGCGCATCGGACCGTTCCGCAGCGCGCTGCTGATGAACCTGGAGCCGCTGCTCGCGACCATCCTCAGCGCGCCGTTGCTTGGCGAGGTCATCACGCCGGTCCAGGCGCTGGGCGGCGCCATCATGCTCGCCGCCCTGGTTGCATTTCAGTTGCGACGCTGATGTGCTGGGCCCCGATGTCGGGCACCCGCCTCCTTCGCCGCCTCGCGGCGGCCGCGATCGCGCTCTGCTGGGGCGTTGTTTTGCACGCCCCCCAGGCCGCACGCGCGCAGTCGCACGGCCAAGTCGATCTTCTGCTCGTGCTGGCGGTGGACGCCTCCGGCAGCGTCAACCACACCCGCTTCGAATTGCAGAAGCAGGGCTATGCGGCGGCGTTCCGCCACCCGCGGGTGCTGCGCGCCATTCGCACCGGCGCGACGGCGGCCATCGCCGTCACCATGACGCAATGGACCGGCCCGACGCAGCAGATTCAGGTGGTGCCGTGGACCGTGATCAAGGACCACGCGTCGGCGCAGGCGTTCGCGGCCGCGGTCGACGCCGCGCCGCGGCAACTGTTCAGCGGCGGCACCTCGATCAGCGGCGCGATCGACCATGCCATGACGCTGCTGCCGACCGCGCCGTACCGCGGGTTGAAGCAGGTGATCGACGTGTCCGGCGACGGCTCCAACAACCGCGGCCGGCCGGCCAACGCCGCGCGCGACGATGCGGTGGCCGCCGGCGTCAGCATCAACGGGTTGCCGATCCTGTCGCTCGAGCCCTATCTCGACCGGTATTATTTCGACTACGTGATCGGCGGCCCGGGCGCCTTCATGGTGCCGGCGGAGTCCTACGAGACCTTCGCCGATGCCGTGCTGCGCAAGCTGATCATGGAGATCGCGTCGAACGAACGCTAGCGGCCGCGTCTGCGCTCGTGCACGCCGCGGCCGGGCGCGTCGTTGAACCCTTCGCAATCCTCGTCGATCTTCAGGCCCGTGGCGTGGATGCCGTGCGCGGCAAGCTCCTCGTCGTTCTCCTCGGTGTCGCCGGTGACGCCAACCGCGCCGATCACCGAACCGTCGGTGCCGCGTATCAGCCGGCCGCCGCCTTCGGCGAACAGCCGGTCGCCGCTGGTCCCGATCAGGAAGCTCACGAACTCCGGCTTCTCGTTCTGGCGCAGCTTGACCAGGCTCGACGAGCGGCCGAGCGCCAGCGAGGCATAGGCCTTGCCGTAGGCCATCTCGAACCGGCTCATGGAGGCGCCGTCCTCCTTCTGGAACGCCTTCACCACGCAGCCCGGTTCCACCACCACCACGCTGAGCGGCCGGCAATTGGTCTCGGCGCCGCGCTTGAGGATGGCCGCAATAATGCCGTTGGCCTGGTCAAGGGTAATGGCGCTCATCGATTCCTCCCATTGCGGTGCGAGCCTAGCAAAGCCGTGATATTGAACGCGAGAGATTCGCAATGCTGCTTCGAATCAACATCCCCCGATGGCTCCAGGCGGCGCTCGCCTGCGCCCCGCTGTGCGCGCTCGCGGCCCCTGCCCGCGCCGACCTGCAGCTCTGCAACCGGATGAGCTACGTGGTCGAGGCCGCGATCGGCATCGAGGACAAGGGCGCCGCGGCGACGCGGGGCTGGTTCCGGCTCGATCCCGGACAGTGCCGCACCGTCATGCAGGGCGAGGTGCAGGCCGAGAGCCTCTACCTGCATGCCCGCGCGCTGGCGGTCTATGGCGCATCGCCGCTGCCGCAGGGCGGCCACGCCGACCTGTGCGTGGCGAACGACAACTTCGTGCTCGCAGCCGCCCGCACCTGCAACCGTCCGGGCCAGAAGCTCGCCCGCTTCACCGCGGTCAAACCGTCCGAGAACGAAAAGGGGCTGACCGCGTATCTCGCCGAGGAGGCCGAATACACCGACGACCAGGCGCGCGATGCCGGCATCCAGCGGCTGCTGGTGATCGCGGGCTATGACGCCACGCCAATCGACGGCATCCGCGGCGCCAAGACCGACGCGGCGCTGCTGCTGTTCATCCAGGAGAACAAGCTGACCGCCACCGCCGCGGGGCGATCGGACTTCTTCGACGTGCTGATCGGCGTCGCGCAAAAGCCCGACGGCACCGGCTTCGCCTGGTGCAACGACACCACCCACGTGGTGATGGCGGCGCTCGGCATGGAGGACAAGGGCGAGGTGACGACCCGCGGCTGGTACCGGGTCGAGCCCGGCAAGTGCCTGCGGCCCGACGTCCGGGGCCAGCGGCGAAGGCTCTACAGCTTCGCCGAGGCCGTGGGCGGCGACGGCCAGCCGCTCAAGCGCACCGACAAGCCGCTGGCCTGGGGCGGCGAAACCATCCTGTGCACGCGCAACGTCAAGTTCGAGCTGAGCGAGCACAAGGATTGCGCCGGCAAGGGGCTCACCTCGGCCGGCTTCGCCTCGGTCGACCTCGCCGGGCGCGGCGGCACCACGGTGCGCTTCAAGTGACGGAAATTCCAAGTGACGTGATACGCCCCGCGCCGCGCGGGTTCGGCCATGTCGAGACCTGGGTGTTCGATCTCGACAACACGCTGTACCCGCACGACCTCAATCTCTGGCAGCAGATCGACGACCGCATCCGGGAGTTCGTCTCGAACTTCCTGCGCATCACCAAGGACGACGCGTTCCTGATGCAGAAGGACTTCTACAAGCGCTACG
>CAMDEB010000119.1 GCA_945893085.1 Rhodoplanes serenus
CTCGCGGTGGTCTGGATCCAGACCACGTGGCCGCCGGCCGCGCGCATGGCCTTCGCCATACGGTTGATGTTCGGGACGATGCCGCGCGCCGCCGGCACCTCGGCGGCGAAGCCCTCGGCGACGAAGTAATTCTGCATGTCTACCACGACCAGTGCGGTGCGGCTGGCCTCGATCGTGTCGTGGCTCAAAAGCTTGCCTTGGCGCCGGATCACGCGGTCCTTCACGGCTTGCGGGACGACGTAGTTGTGCATGGCACGCCTCCGATACGTTGGGTCGGTCAGTCGAGGCTAGGGCTGCGCCTGAAAGTCGTCAATGCTCGTCAGAACACCGTGCCGTCGTCGGCGAGCGGGATTGGCGGCAGGCCGTCTGGCGGACGGCGTTAGAGCGCGGTCGTGCGGCCGGCGCTCCAGGTGCCGTGCCTGTAACAGATGTGGCAGCGCAAATTCGGCGCTGAGGCCGATGCGCTGCCGCATCGATTCGAGCAGGTCGTCCAACAGCGTCTCGATGAGCGTGCGCCGCTCGACCACCGGTTCGGACGACGCCGGCAGCAGCGCCTCGAACGGTTGGCGGGGACGATGATGCAGAGGTCGATTAGGAGCCCGCCGTTGCGGTGTGCGGGCAGCGACTACGCGCTTTACCAAGCCAAACCGGAACGAGGCAAAACGCACCGCCCAGAACGGCAAGACCGCGTCCGAACGCAACAGGGGCGAGGGCACCGTTCGCATCGACGGCATATACAGGATTGATGTCGTCGACCAAGAGCTGTCGCGCTCGGACGGGTTCACTACTTCGCTGTCACTGAAGCAGCCACAGGGTGATGCCGGCCAGGATCGCCGCTGAAACGCCGCTGAACCCACGTTTGAAACGCGAGGATCAGCCATTTGGGCGTCTTTCTCGGCGGCGTTAACCTTAATCCACGCTTAATTCGACCAGCCATTCGCAATGGCCGGGCATCATCCTAGTTGCTGCGGGAGTTGAAAGACGCGCCGATTGTATCGATCACTTAAAGCCCCAGAAACACCATGCGGTTCCTGATCAAATTTGCGTTCTGGATGGCCGTGGTTATGCACTATCTGCCCGACGCCGACACGAAAGCCAGCACGCCGCCAGCGAAGGTCACAACGCAATCCAAAACGAGCACAACAAAACCAGAAGCCGACAGGCTAACCTGCGGATTCTTTAGCCAGAAGGAAGTGGAAGGCGGGGCGTACAAACGTACGATGGACGCAGCGAGCAATACATTGAGAGTCGAGGCCGCGGGCCGCCGGTCTGACGGAACTCCCTACTACGACGTGATCACCTACAGTCTGTAGCGCGCCGCGTTGCCGAGCTTCCCCGCGTCTGCCGTGGCGCTGCTTCGCGGGTAAGACAGCCTGTGGTCGAAAGCGATTGAAGGGAAACGGCCAGCAAAAGGCCCGCCCCGATCGCCGGGGCGGGCCAGAGTTTGCGACGGAAATCTATTCGGAACTTACGAGCCCGGCCTTACGAACCCGGCTTGGCGCCGAGCTCGCCGTAGTTGCCGCTCTTGTCCCACTGATAGACGACGTAATCGACCACGGTGATGTCGCCCTTCTTGTCGTAGGTGATCGGGCCGAGAACCGTGTCCCACTTGCCGCCCTTGATGACCGCGGCGACCTTCTTGCCGTCGGTGGTGCCGGCCTTGGCGGCGGCCGCGGCCCAGACCTGGAACGCGGCGTAGGTGTAGAGCGTGTAGCCCTCCGGATCGACGTTCTTCGCCTTGAACTTGCCGACGATCGCGGCGGCGGTCGCCTTCTTGCGCGGATCGGGGCCGAAGGTGAACAGCACGCCCTCGGCGGCCGGGCCGGTGATCGAGGCGAACTCCTTGTCGGCCAGCGCGTCGCCGGCCATCAGCACGGTCTTGAGTCCTTGATCGCGCATCTGGCGAAGGATCAGGCCGGCCTCCTGGTGGTAGCCGCCGACATAGACCAGATCGATCCGGTTCAGCTTGAGCTTCGAGACCAGGGCGGTGAAGTCCTTGTCGCCCTTGTTGTAGGCCTCGTACAGCTTCTCCTTCATGCCGGCCTTGTTGAGCGCCTTCTTGGTCTCGTCGGCGAGACCCTTGCCGTAGGTGGTCTTGTCGTGGATCACGGCGACGGACTTGCCCTTGAAGGTCTTGGCGATGTAGTTGCCGGCGACCGAGCCCTGCTGGTCGTCACGGCCGCAGACCCGGAACGTGTTCCAGAGATTGCGTTCGGTGAACGTCGGATTGGTCGAAGCCGGCGTGATCTGCAGCACGCCGCCCTCGGCATAGGCCTCCGACGCCGGGATCGACGACGACGAGCAATAGTGCCCGGCGACGAACGGCACCTTCATGCCGGCAAACTTCTCGCCGACCGAGCGCGCCTGCTTCGGATCGCAGGCGTCGTCGCCGATCTCGAGCTTGAGCTGCTTGCCGAGCACGCCGCCCGCGGCGTTGATGTCGGCGATCGCCTGTTCGGCGCCGTTCTTGAGCTGACGTCCGAAGGTCGCTTCGCCGCCCGACATCGGGCCGGCGACACCGACCGTGATGTCTTGCGCGGACGCTGGTCCCATCACAGCAAGGCTCGCGCTGAGCGCGAAACCTGCAAGCCACAGACTCTTCATGCCATCCTCCTCAAGTTGCAAACCGGTCGTGCCCCATGGCCCCGGCCGCGAAACCATTCCAGATACTATTTTGTCCGGTTTTCAGCCGAAGGTCACTCGGGAATTCCGCCATGCCCCGCGACATTCTATGTGACCTGGGCACGTACGCGCCAGGTGAACGGCCCGGTGCGCTCGTATTGCCAGTAGTATTGCGTCGCCATCTGGCCGGCCCGCGTCACCCGCCATGCCAGTGCGCCGAGCGCCAGCAGGTAGAGCGTATCGGCGGCATAGGACAGGGGCGACAGTAGCGTGGCCTCGAACAGCGCGAAATGCACGAACCGCACCGCCGCGCCGAGCAGGGCCATATAGAGCACCACATGCCAGAACGGCCGCCAGGTCTGGGCGATGGCGCGGCCGGCAAGCCAAGCGGCTCCGCCGCCGATCAGTGCGCTGACGAACACAACCTGCAACAGCGTTTCGTGTTCGTAGAGGACGTCCATACCGCTTGGTAGCACAACCTTCGTGACGGAATCGCGCCTTCCGCAACGGCATCAACAACCATGTGCTGCATGGGAGGGTGCCCCGGCGAGGGCGTGTTTGACAATCCCGGGCACGCCCGGAACACTGCCTTCAATGGATTAAAATCCGGGAGGACGACGGCCATGGGTAAACTGCGTCTCGCCGACTGCCGGCCGTTCTTCGAGGCGGTGTCGGAGAAGGCGACGGAGATGGGCGTCGACGTCTGCTCTGCCGTGGTCAATGCCGAGGGTCACGTGATCGCTCTCGAGCGGATGGACAACGCCGGATTCATCCTGCCGGATTTCGCCATCGCCAAGGCGTTCACGGTCTGCGCGTTTCGCGCTGTCAGCCCCCGGTTTCCCGATGGCGTCGTGATCCAGAAGTGGTTCCAGGAGCGCAATCCGCAACTGATGATGAACGCCTCCGTACTGACCGGTGGCAAGATCTACGTCTCCGGCGGTTGTGCTCCGATTTTTCGCGGCGACGAGATGCTCGGCGCCTATGGTGTCTGCGGCCCGACCTCGCAGCAGGACGACGAGATTTCCGAATATGCGCGCAACAAGGCCGGCTGGCGAAAGACGCCGGAGCACGACACCACGCCTGAAAGCGTGAAGAAGCACATCAACGAAATCTATTCCAAGCTTGGTTTGGACGATCGCAAGCTGTAGACGCCGTCCGCAACACGGAGGAAGCCGCTATGTCTGGGAGACACGTTGCCGGCCTAGCTGCCATGCTGCTGGCCTTGGGGTTGCCGGGCGCGAGCGCGCAGGAGGCCTATCCCAACAAGCCGGTGAAGATCGTCGTCGGCATGCCGGCCGGATCGTTCACCGACATGGCGGCGCGCTGGATCGGCGACGAACTGCGCGCTGCGCTGGGATCGTCCTTCGTCATCGAGAACCGTCCGGGCGCCGCAACCAACATCGCAGCCGGCGCGGTCGCGCGCTCCCCGGGCGACGGCTACACGCTGCTGCTCGCGACCAACGCCAACACCATGAACCCGAGCCTGTTCAAGAGCCTGCCGTTCGATGTCACCAAGGACTTTCAGCCGGTGGCGATGATCGCGTCGGCTTCGTTCCTGCTGCTGGTGCATCCATCGCTGCCGGTGGCGAATGTGCGCGAGTTCATCGCCTATGCGAAAGCGCGGCCGGGCAGCGTTAACATCGGCGCGACCGGCAGGGGCACGGCGACGCATCTTGCGATCGAGATGTTTTCCCAGAAGTCGGGCGTGAAGGTCGAGACGATCTTCTACAAGAGCTCGGTCGAGGCGCTGACCGATGTGCTGGCCGGCCGGGTCCAGGCGACGCTGGCGCCGATGGCGACCGCGATACCGCACGTCGAGTCCGGCGCCCTGAGAGCTTTGGCGATCACTGCCGCGCGGCGCAGCGCGCTCGCACCGCAAATCCCGACCGTCGCCGAATCCGGCGTGCCCGGTTACGACGCGGCGATGTGGACCGGTCTGTTCGCACCGGCCGGTACGCCGCGCGACGTCATCGATCGGCTGTCCGACGCGGCGACCAAGGCGGTCGCCTCCGACGAACTCCAGAGCAAGATTAAGAAGAGCGGCGGCGATCCAATCGTGATGGGAACCACGGACTTTAGCGCCTATGTTTTGCGCGACGTCGCCAAATGGTCCGACACGGTGAAGTCCTCGGACATTAAGCCGGAGTAGGGGGCCAAGCTGGCGCAAAGATCATCCCGTCCGAACTTCGTCCTCTTCATCACCGATCAGCACCGCGCCGATTTCCTCGGCTGCTACGGCCATCCGGTGCTGCGCACGCCGCACATCGACTCGATCGCAGCGCGCGGCACCGTATTCGACAAGTTCTATGTCGCGAGCCCGGTGTGCATGCCAAACCGCTCGAGCCTGATGACCGGGCGGATGCCCTCGGTGCACGGCGTGCGATCAAACGGCATTCCGCTGTCGACCAACGCCGTCACCTTCGTCGATCTGTTGCGCGACGCCGGCTACAGCACCGCGCTGGTCGGCAAGAGCCACCTGCAGAACTTCACCGAGTGGCCGCCGATCGTGAAGCGGCCGCCGCCGCGCCCGGGCTACCACGAGCCGTCGCCCGGCCTCGCGCAGGCGCTGCGCAACGACCTCGGCAATCCGAACTACGAGCAGGAGACGCCGGAATACTGGAACGCCAAGGACGCTCGCGTGCGCACGCCGTTCTACGGTTTCGACCACGTCACGCTGGTGCGTGCGCACGGCGACGAGCCGGGCGGCGACTACGACCGCTGGCTCGACGAGCGCGACCCCAAGGCCAAGGAATTGCTCGGGCCGAAGCACAGCCTGCCGCACGATTACTCGGTGCCGCAGGCCTACCGCACCGCCATTCCCGAGCAGCTTTACGCCACCGCGTTCCTCGGCGACCGTGCCTCAGCCTATCTCGATGACGCTGATCCCGACGCGTCGTTCTTCCTGATGGTGTCGTTTCCCGATCCGCACCATCCGTTCAATCCGCCCGGCAAATACTGGGACATGTACAAGCCCGAGCAGTTTCCGGTGCCGGAGGCGTATCGGCGCAACGACTGGCAGCCGCCGGCGCTGGTGCAGGCGATCATCCGCGAGCGCGAGGCCGGCAAGGCCAACCTCACCGGCATGAACACCATCGGCGTCTCGGCGCGCGAGGCGCAGGAGGCGCGCGCGCTCACCGCCGGAATGATCGCCTGCGTCGACGACGCGATCGGCGGCGTGCTGGCCGCGCTCGAGCGCAGCGGGCGGCGCGACGACACGGTGGTGATGTTCACCAGCGACCACGGCGACCATCTCGGCGATCACCGGCTGATGCTCAAAGGCGCCGAGCAGTACCAGAGCATCGTGCGGGTGCCGTTCGTCTGGTCGGACCCGCAGGCCGGGGCGCAGCCCAAGCGCACCGACGCGCTCGCCTCGACCATCGACATCGGCGCGACGGTGCTCGACCGCGCCAGAATTGAACCATCAAGCGGCATGCAGTCGCGCAGCCTGCTGCCGGTGCTCGACGGCCGCGCGGTTCGCGACAGCGTGTTCATCCAGTACGACCACCAGGCGCCGAGCCCGGGCTCGGACGGCGTGCCGCCGCGCGTGCACACCCTGATCGACGGCCGCTATCGGGTCAGCGTGTTCCACGGCACCGGCTGGGGCGAGCTCTACGACCTCGAAGGTGATCCCGGCGAGTTCGACAATCTGTGGGACGACCCGGCACACTCAGCCTTGCGCGCGCGCATGACCGAGCACCTGCTGCTCACCGAGATCGAGCACGTCGACCGCATTCCGCTGCCGACGCGACGCGCGTGAACGGTGCTACCGCGTGCTGCCGCGGTCCTCGACGGAAAATCCCGCCGCCTTCACAAGCCGGCCCCAGCGCACGATCTGCTCCTTGATGTTGGGCAGGAGCTGCGGTCCGGTTTCGGCGGTGACCTCGTAACCCTGGGCCTCGAGCTTGCTGCGCACTTCGGGGTCGACGTGGGCAGCCTTCGCCGCCTCGGTCAAGCGATTGACGATGTCGGGCGGCGTGCCGGCCTTCACCAGCAGGCCGAACCAAACCCGCGTCGTCAGCTCGGGATGGCCGAGCTCCGCGAAGGTCGGCACGTCCGGCATCGAGCGATCGCGCGTCGGACCGCTGACCGCAATCGCCTTGAGCTTGCCGTCGCGCATCTGCGGCAGCGAGGAGTTCACCTGCGCGAAGCCGAACAGCGAATGGCCGGCGATCAGGCCGGTCACCTGCAAGCCGGAGCCGCGATAGGGCACATGGGTGAGATCGAGGTCGAACTTCTCGTTGAGCAGGAAGCCGAGGAAATGCGACGGCGTGCCGGCGGTGTAGGACGAGTAGCTGAGCTTGCCGCGATTGGCCTTGGCCCAGGTCACGAACTCGGCCAGCGTATTCGCGGGCACGCTCGGATGCGCGACGAAGACGAGCGGCGCCTGCACGCCCTTGATCAGCGGCAGGAAATCGTCGATCGACCAGCGCAGGTTGCTGAACGCGCTCGGGTTGATCTCGGTGAGCGCCTGGGTGCTGACCCAGACCAGCATGCCGTTGGCGGGAGCCTCGACGATGAATTGCGCCGAGATGTTGCCGCCCGCGCCCGGCCGGTTCTCGACGATGATGGTCTGTCCGAGCGTCTTTGCCATGTGCTCGGAGATGATGCGCGCGTAGGGATCGACCGCGCCGCCGGGCGCCAGCCCGACGATGAACCGGATCGGGCCGGTTTGCGCCGATACTCCCGAAGAGCCGAACGCTATCAGCGCCAAGACCGCGCAGAACACCGCGCAGAACACCGCGCGCCAAGCGAAATGCCACGTATTCATGGAGACACCCCTCCCGCCGGCCACAGCACAACATAAAACGGTGATGGCTTGAAGAGGGCGTCTGCGCCCCCGCGCGGTCGGACGTCCCCGGCCGCTACATCGTTCCGGCCAGCCCCGCGGCTTGCACCACCTTGCCCCAGCGCTCGATCTCGGACTTCAGGAACGTCTGCAGCTCAGCCAGCGGCGGCGATTTGATCGCGATCGCGCCGAGCTCGACGATCTTCTTGCGGACCTCGGGCTCGCTGGTGACGACGCCGATCTCGTGGTGCAGCTTGTCTACGATCTCCTTCGGCGTCTTGGCCGGGACCACGACCATGTACCATAGCGACGAGTCGAAGCCGGGCATGCCGATCTCCGCCAGCGGCCGGACGCTGGGAAGGGTTTCGATCCGATCGGTGGTCGTGAGGCCGATGATGCGCGTCTTGTCCGAGTTGACCATGGCCCCGGCGCTGGCGAGCGACGTGAACACCATCGACACATGCCCTCCCATCACGTCATTGAGCGCCGGCGCCGCGCCTTTGTAGGGCACGTGCATGATGTCGATGCCGAGCTGGCGCTTCATCATCTCGCCGGAGAGATGCATCACCGTCCCGGGCCCGTTCGAGGCAAACGTGAGGCTGCCGGGCTTCTCCTTGGCGATGCGCGCGATGTCCGCCACCGAATGGATCGGCAGCGCGGCGTTGACCATCAGTACCTGCGGCGACATCGCAAACAGCGAGACCGGGATGAAGTCCTTCAGCACGTCGTAGGGCAGCGACTTGTTGGTGGTGACATTGATCGCAAGGCCGGGGCTCGCGCCGAGCAGCATCGTGTGGCCGTCCGGCTCCGCCTTCGCCACCAGATTGGTGCCGATCACGGTGCCGGCGCCCGGCTTGTTCTCGACGATGACCGGCTTGCCCAGGCGCTTCTCCAGCCCGAGGGCGATGAGCTGCGCGTAGATGCTGTAGCTGCCGCCCGGCGCCGTCGGCGAAACGATGGTGACGACCCGGTTGGGATAGCTGGTCTGGGCCGCGGTCTGCTGCACGAGCGCGCAGCAGGACAGCAACGCGGCTGCGGCCGCTGCTTTGATCGAGACCATGGACCTTCTCCCTTTTGTCGTTGTGTTCTGTTCTGATCGTCAGTTCGGCAGCCAGAGCAGGGAACGGGTTTCTCCCAGCTCGCGCGGAAGCTTGCTCCAGCTTTCGCCGCCGTCCGTGCTGCGGAAGTATTTGCCGAAGCAGGTCGCGACGAAGATCAGGTTCGGATCCACCGGATTGGTGGCGATGCACCAGGGCGTGCTCATCATCTCGCCCGGCAGGCCCGCGTCCTCCCAGGATTCTCCGTAATTGCGGCTGCGCATCAGGCTGCCGGTCGAGCCGGGAACGGAATCGCCGATGGTCAGGAACATCACGCCGGAATTATCGGCACGCGGCGTGACGGCGCGCAGGAATTGCCAGGGCTTCGCCATCGGGCGGAATTGCCAAGTCTCGCCGTCGTCGTGGCTGACGTTGAGGCCCTTGTTGGTCGAGAGAAAGAGAATGCGCTTGCCGTTCTTGCGCACCAGCGCGACGCCGTGGCCGTCGTCGGAGATCGCGCCGGTGACGTGCTTCGACCAGGTCTTGCCGCCGTCGAGGCTGCGCCAGATGCCGTCGATCTCGACCGTGGCCCAGATCGCGTTGCTGTCCTGCGGATCGACCAGGACCTGGGTGACGCGC
Source organism: Rhodoplanes serenus (assembly GCA_945893085.1). Lineage (GTDB taxonomy): Bacteria > Pseudomonadota > Alphaproteobacteria > Rhizobiales > Xanthobacteraceae > Z2-YC6860. The sequence goes on from CAMDEB010000119.1 coordinate 9,085, forward strand.
GGGATGACGACCTGCGCGCAGCGCTCGGCGAAGCCGACGTTGAGTGGTGTCCATGACCGGCCGCGATCCTGCGAGCGGTAGATTTCGGCGGGCGATGTCCCGGCGTAGATGATGTCGGGATTGTCGCTGACGCGCGCCAGCGCCCAGGTGTGCACCTGGTCGAGGATCGAGGGGATGTGCGTCCACTTGTTGGTCGCGCGATCGAGGCTGTAGATGCCGGAGTCGGTCCCCGCCAGCACCTCGCCGGGCACGTCGGGATGCGCCGACAGCGCCCACACCCGCGACTCGCTGTAGAGACCCGAAGTGCTCCAATGCCGTGCCAGCGTCTGGCCCAGGTCGTCGCTGTACCAGGTCGACATCCCGCCGGTCGCAACATAAAGCTGCACGCTCAATCGATCCTCCCTCTGCTCGTTTCGAAAATTGGAACGTTGATCCAATTTTCGTTTAGACGTTATAGCCGAACGCTCCGCCGATCCAACATCGCTCTTGAAGGAGAAACGCGTGCCCACCTTCGCCGCCGGAAAGAGTGAGTTGTATTACGAGAGCCACGGGGAGGGACCTGCGGTTGTGTTCGCGCACGGCGTGGGCGGCAATCACGCGAGCTGGTTCGGGCAGATCGGGGCGTTCTCCAAAGAGCATCGCGTCGTCGTGTTTGATCAGCGCGGCTTCGGCAATTCCAACGACGTCGAGGACATCGGCCGCTCCGGCATGACCGACGATCTCGCGGCACTGCTGGACGCGCTGAAGATCGAGTCGGCCGTGCTGATCGCGCAATCGATGGGTGGCGGGGCCTGCGTCGGCCTCGCCTGCCGCGATCCCAAGCGCGTGCGTGCATTGGTTCTCTCGGACACGTTGGTCGGGCTGGCGCTGCCGCAGCACCTGCAACCGGAAATGGCCAAGGTCCAGGCCGCGACGGCGCAGCTTTCGCAAGCCGAGCGCGTGCTCGGCCCGCGGTTGCGGCAGAATGACCCGGACCGCGCCTTGCTCTACGGCCAGATCGCGAGCTTCAACAGCGTCAACCTGAAGACCATCAAGGGCGATTTCAAACGCCACCCGGTCGCGCAACTGGCGGAGACCAAAATCCCGATCCTGTTCGTGGTGGGCGAGGACGACGTGCTGGTGCCGCCGCGGATCGCGCGCGCCGTGCATGAGATGGTGCCGGGGTCGCGCTTCGAGCTGATCGCCGGCGTCGGCCATTCCGCGAACTTCGAGGCGGCGGACGAGTACAATCGCGTCGTGCTGGATTTCCTGCGGAGCCTGCCGCCGGTCGGCTGAGCGGCTCAGCTCCGCCCGCCTTCGAGATAGGCGGCGCGCACCTCGGGCCGTGCCAGCAGGTCGCGGCCGCTGCCCGACAGCGTGATCTGGCCGTTGACGATGACGTAGCCGCGGTGCGCGAGCTTGAGCGCATGGAACGCGTTCTGCTCGACCAGGAACACGGTGAGGCGGTCGCGCTCGTTCAGTTCGCGGATGGCGCGAAAGATCTGTTTCACCAGCATCGGCGCGAGGCCGAGCGAAGGCTCGTCCAGCATCAGCAGGCGCGGCCGGCTCATCAGCGCCCGGCCGATCGCCAGCATCTGCTGCTCGCCGCCCGACAGCGTGCCGCCGCGCTGGTGCATGCGCTTTTCCAGCAGCGGAAAGAACGTGCAGACGCGCTTGAGATCGTCGGCGAAATGGCCGGGCTCGGCCACCGTCGCACCCATCTGCAGGTTTTCCAGCACCGTCATGCGCGGGAAGATGCGGCGGCCTTCCGGCGACTGCGCGATCCGCAGCTTGGCGATCTCGTGCGGTGGCAGGCGGGTGATGTCGCGGCCTTCGAACACGATCGAGCCCTCGCGGGCGCGCGGCGAGCCGAAGGTTGTCATCATCAGCGTCGACTTGCCGGCGCCGTTGGCGCCGATCAGCGTGACGATCTCGCCCTGGTTGACGTCGAGGTCGACGCCCTTCAGCGCCATGATGTTGCCGTAGAACGACTTGACGCCGCGGATGGCGAGGAGGAGTTGGGTCATAGCCCGACCTCCGCTTCGACCTTGTCGACCTCTTCGTCCTCGACGCCGAGATAGGCCGCGATCACCTTCGGATCGTCGCGGATCTGCGCCGGCGAGCCGTCGGCGATCTTGACGCCGTAGTCGAGCACGACGATGTGGTCGGAAATCTCCATCACCACCGACATGTCGTGCTCG
>CAMDEB010000120.1 GCA_945893085.1 Rhodoplanes serenus
GACGACCGCCGTCAACCTGGCGCTCGGCCTGCGCGACCTCGGGCAAAAGGTTGGCATTCTCGACGCCGACATCTATGGCCCTTCGCTGCCCAAGCTGCTGGCCATCAAGGAGCGGCCGCAGACCGCGGGCGGCACGCGGCTCAAGCCGATCATGCGCCACGGCCTGACCATCATGTCGATCGGCTTCCTCATTGAGGAAGAGACGCCGATGATCTGGCGCGGGCCGATGGTGATGTCGGCGCTCACCCAGATGCTGCGCGAGGTCGAGTGGGGCACGCTCGACATCATGGTGGTGGACATGCCGCCCGGCACCGGCGATGCGCAGCTCACCATGGCGCAGCAGGTGCCGCTCAAGGGCGCGGTCATCGTCTCGACGCCGCAGGATCTTGCGCTGATCGATGCGCGGCGCGGCATTGCCATGTTCAAGCGCGTCAACGTGCCGGTGCTCGGCATCGTCGAGAACATGAGCACCTTCATCTGCCCGAAGTGCGGCGAACGCTCGGACATTTTCGGCCATGGCGGCGCGCGGCGCGAGGCCGGGCGGCTCAACGTGCCGTTCCTCGGCGAGGTGCCGCTCGACATGATCATTCGCGAGACGTCGGATTCCGGTCTGCCCGTGGTGGCGACGCAGCCCGATGGTCCGCATGCGGCCGCTTACCGGTCGATCGCCGCGAACGTGCTGGCCCAACTCAGCGGCGGCGGCGGCGCGAAGTCGGCGCCGAAGATCGTGATCGAGGCCTAACCGCAGCGGCAAGGTCCGCACTCCCCTTGCGCCGGTGCAACCTCCGGTCCATCCTGTTGCCAAATTTCCAACTGGGGAGGACGGAAAATGAAACGTCGCGAATTCCTGAAAGCGGCCGGCGCTGGCGTCGCCGCTTCGACCGTGGTTGCCGCACCGGCGATCGCGCAGTCGATGCCGGAGGTGAAGTGGCGGTGCACGACAAGCTGGCCGAAGTCGCTCGACACGATCTACGGCGCCGTCGAGATTTTCTCCAAGGCGGTTGCCGAGGCAACCGACAACAAATTCCAGATTCAGGTCTTCGCCGCGGGCGAGATCGTGCCTGGTCTGCAGGCGGCCGACGCCGTCAGCGCCGGCACGGTTGAGATGTGCCACACTGCGTCCTACTATTATTTCGGCAAGGACCCGACGTTCACCTTCGGCACCTCGATGCCGTTCGGCCTCAACAAGCGCATGAACGATGCGTGGATGCAATTCGGCGGCGGCAATGACCTGCTGAACGACTTCTACAAGAAGTACAACATCTACTCGATCCCGGCCGGCAACACCGGCGCGCAGATGGGCGGCTGGTTCCGCAAGGAGATCAAGGAGCCGTCCGACCTCAACGGCCTGAAGATGCGCATCGGCGGATTTGCCGGCCGCATCCTGGCGAAGCTCGGCCTGGTGGCGCAACAGCTCGCCGCTGGCGACATTTATCCTGCGCTGGAAAAGGGAACCATCGACGCCGCCGAATGGGTCGGGCCGTACGACGATGAGAAGCTCGGTTTCCAGAAGGTCGCGCCGTTCTATTATTATCCGGGATGGTGGGAAGGCGGACCGACGCTGCACAACTTCATCAACATCGCCAAGTGGAACTCGCTGCCGAAGCACTATCAGTCGATCGTGCAGTCGGCCTCGGCGGTGGCAAACACCTGGATGACCGCGAAGTACGATGCTCAGAACCCGGCCGCGCTGAAACGGCTGATTGCCGGTGGCGCGCAATTGCGGGCGTTTACGCCAACGGTCATGGACGCATCGTTCAAGGCGGCGACCGAGGTCTTTGCCGAGACATCGGCCGCCAACGCCGACTTCAAGAAGGTCTACGAATCGCTGGTGGCCTTCCGCGGCGATCAGTACTTGTGGTGGCAGGTCGCGGAATACGGCTTCGACAGCTTCCAGATTCGTGCCCGTACGCGCGCCTGAGGGCTGCTGCCCACTGCGTTGTTCAAGACCCTGGAGGGCCCTGCCTCCAGGGTCTCTCTTTTCCGGCTTGCCGATTGTCCCTAGAATGGATGGATCGATCGTTCGCGGGGGCGGGCGCGCCACAGTTGGCGCGCAACGGGCGATCTCACAGAGAGGGAACAGCCATGAAGCGTCGTGAATTCCTGAAGGCGGCCGGCGTCGGCCTGGCCGGTTCTGCGGTGGCCGCGCCTGCGATCGCGCAGTCGATGCCGGAGGTCAAATGGCGGCTCACATCGAGCTTCCCGAAGTCGCTCGACACGCTGTGGGGCGCCTCCGAGACGTTCACCAAATATTGCTCCGAAGCCACCGACGGCAAGCTGCAGGTGCAGACGTTCGCCGCCGGCGAGATTGTGCCGGGACTACAGGCGCTCGACGCGGTGTCCGCCAACACGGTCGAGATGTGTCACACCGCGACCTACTATTACTTTGGCAAGGATCCGACCTGGGCGCTGTTCTGCGCCGTGCCGTTCGGCCTCAACACGCGTCAGCAGAACGCTTGGTTCTACGACGGCGACGGCATGAAGCTGTTCAACGAGTTCGCCAAGAAATTCAACGTCATCGGATTGGTTGGTGGCAACACCGGTGCGCAGATGGGCGGCTGGTTCCGCAAGGAGATCAAGGAGGTCGCGGACTTCAACGGACTGAAGTTCCGGATCGCGGGGCTCGCCGGTCGCACGCTGCAGAAGCTCGGCGTGGTGCCGCAGGTGCTCGCCGGCGGCGAAATCTATCCGGCGCTCGAGAAGGGCACGATCGACGCCACCGAATGGGTCGGCCCCTATGACGACGAGAAGCTCGGCTTCCACAAGGTCGCGCGCTTCTACTACTACCCCGGCTGGTGGGAGGGCGGCACGGCCCAGCACTTCCTGATCAACCACGCGAAATGGAACGAGCTGCCAAAGAGCTATCAGGCGGTGATGACCGCCGCCGCTGGCCTTGCCAACGTCGAAGAGACCGCCCGCTACGACACGCGCAACCCACAGGCGTTGAAGCGTCTGCTGGCCGGCGGCGCGCAGCTCCGGCCGTTCCCCGGGCCGGTGATGGATGCATGCTTGAAGGCCGCGAATGAGGTTTATGCCGAGACCAACGCAACGAACGCCGATTTCAAGAAGGTCTACGACAACATGGTGGCGTTCCGGAACGACGAGTACCTGTGGTGGCAGGTGGCCGAATACACCTATGACTCTTTCATGATCCGCGTGCGAACGCGCACCTGAGCAGCACGGCGGCCATCACCGTCCGCGCTTCGCGTTCGATCTGCGACCCATCATCACTCCGGAGCTTCGGCTCCGGTTTTTTTTCGTCGCGTCCGGCGAATCCCGTATGGCCGACGCCGGCTACTGGATACGGGGCGGGCCAAGATCGAGCTCCAACGGCGGCAGGTCGAGGCCCGGCAGGTTGCGCAACTGCTCCTCGATCTTCGTCGGATCGACCGTCGGCGCCTTGTCGAGCAGGAAGGTCACGGTCTGCGGGAACGCGATCACGATCGCGACCAGGATCACCTGCAGGAACACCCAGGGAATTGCACCCATGTAGATGTCGGAGCTTCGCACGCTGGGCGGCGCGATGCCTCGCACGTAGAACAGCGCAAAGCCGAACGGTGGATGCATGAAGCTCGTTTGCACATTGGCGCCGATCAGCACGCCGAACCAGATCAGGTCGATGCCGAGCTTCGCCGCAGCCGGCGCCAGCAGCGGGATGATGATGAAGGCGATCTCGAAGAAATCGAGGAAGAACGCGATCACGAAGACGAAGATGTTGACGAACACCAGGAAGCCGATGACGCCGCCGGGCAACGAGATCAGCAGGCCTTCGATCCATTCCTTGCCGCCGACGCCCTGGAACACCAGGCTGAAGACGCGCGCACCGATCAGGATGAAGACCACCATCGCGGTGATCCGCATGGTCGATGACATGGCCTGGTAGACCAGGGCCCAGGTCAGGCGGCGGTTGAGCCAAGCCAGCACAAAACCGCCGACCACGCCCATGGCGCCCGCTTCGGTCGGCGTCGCGAGGCCGAGGAAGATCGTGCCGAGCACGAGAAAGATCAGGATGATCGAGGGCACCATGCCGCGAATGCAGCGCCAGATCAGCGGCCAGCCGCGCAACACCCGCGCTTCAGGGGGCAGGGCAGGGACGTCCTGCGGCCGGATGAAGGTCAACAGCGTCACGTAGGCTGCGAACAACGCGACCTGGATGAAGCTCGGTCCGATCGCGCCGAGATACATGTCGCCGACCGACTTGCCGAGCTGGTCGGCCAGGACCACAAGCACCAGCGACGGCGGGATCAGTTGCGTGATCGTGCCGGAGGCGGCGATCACGCCGGTGGTGTGCCGGACCGAATAGCCGTAGCGCAGCATCACCGGCATGGCGATGATACCCATGGCGATGACCGAGGCCGCGACCGTGCCGGTGATGGCGCCGAGCACCGCGCCGACCAGGATCACCGCGTAGGACAGGCCGCCGCGCATCGGGCCGAACAACTGACCGAAACCTTCAAGCAAATCCTCGGCCAGCCCGCAGCGCTCCAGGATCGTACCCATCAAGGTGAAGAACGGGATCGCCAGCAGCAGCTCGTTGGAGACGACGGCGTAGAGCTGGAACGTCAGGTTGCCGAGGAAGTCCGGCCGGATCAGCCCGAGCTCGATGCCGATGAAGCCGAAGAACAGCCCGACCGCGGCGAGCGAGAACGCCGCTGGATAGCCGATCACCATGAACACGATCAGCCCCAGGAACATGAGCGGAGCCATGTTGTGGGTGACGAACTGGATCATTGCAGCGGCTTCTCGTAGGCGTGTTCACGCCGATAGCCGATCGTCAGCGAAGCGATGCACTTGATGATCTCGGACACACCCTGCAGTGCGACCATCGCAAAGCCCAGCGGCAGGATAAGTTTGACTGGCCAGCGCGCCAGACCGCCGGCATTGGTGGAGGTTTCGCCCGAGAACCACGCATCGACGAACCAGGGCCAGGTGACATAGGTCAGGATGACGCACATTGGCATCAGGAAAAAGATGCCACCCAAGAGGTCGATCCAGGTGCGAGTACGATCGCTAACCCAACCGTATAACAGATCGACGCGGACGTGCTCGTTGACCTTCAAGGTCCAGGCGGCGCCGAACAGCACCATGCCGGCGAACATGTACCATTGCGCTTCCAGGAAGGCGTTGGAGTTGTTGCCGTACCAGGTCACGAGGCCTTGGATGCCGGCAAGGAAGTGGTAGTCGCGGCTGAGCTGGATGAGGCCGTTGATGCCGTAGCGGAAGCCGGCGTTGGCCGCGCTCAAGAGCGCGGCGAACAGCACCAAATAATTGGCGATGATGCCGAACTTCTGACTGAACGCGTCGATCGCGCGGCTGATGGTCAGAAGGCCGGCCAAATACTCCACTCCCCCCTTGGCGTCGCGCGGGCGTGACTGAAAGCCCTGCGATGCGAAACCGCGTCCAAGGAAAGCAAAGGATGACTGAGGCGCCGCGCACGCGGCGCCGGCCAAGTCCGTCCACTGTCCCCTCGGGCGGCCGGTGGCAACCGGCGCGCCAATGCTTCCTGTCCCGGTCCCCCGCCCCCCTGCGGGCTACGCCGGACTGGTAGAGCTTAATCCAAAGCCTCGGGCGAGCGTCAATTGAAAGTTGGTCGAATGGCCGGCTTGGCCGCTTCGGCGGGCGGGTCCGCGCGCTCAGGCCGCCGGTGTGGTGCTGCCGGTCAGGTCGCGCCGGCGGACCGTCTCGCGATGCAGCGCATAGAGGCCGCTGCCCACGATCAGAACGGCGCCGACTGCGGTCCAGCCATCGGGCACTTCGCCGAACACCAGATAGCCGCCAAGCGCCGACGTCAGCAGGTAGCTGTAGCGGAACGGCGCCACCACCGACAGGTCAACGCCGCGAAAGCCGAGCGCCATCAGGTAGATCGCGATTGCAACGAAGGTCGAGGCGATGAACAGCTGAAGCAGATCATGGCGCGCAATCATCCGCCACTCCTCGGTCACGGCGAACAGCGTGCCGAACAGCGTGATACAGATCGCGCCCCAAAACGCGATGACGAGCGTCGGCACGCTCCGATCGATGCGCCGGGTCTGCAACTCGCGCAATGCCGCGAAGACGGCGGAGAGCATCCCGACCACGGCCCAGATGTCGAACGCGGACGGCGTCGGCTTGATGACGAACAGCGCGCCCAGGAAGCCGACGCTGACCGCCGCCCATCGCCGCCAGCCGACCAGCTCGCGATAGAACAGCACCGACAGGGCGGTGATGATCAGCGGCGCGACCTGCAGCACCGCCGCAAGGTTGGCGAGCTGCATGTGAGCGAGCGCAGCCACGAAGCAGGCGGTGGACAGCCCGTCGAAAACCGAACGCGCGCTCATCCGCGCGCTGATTGCGGCTCGGAGCTCCGATGCGTGGCCGAACGCCACGACGGCGGCCCCGATCAGCAGCGTGCTCATGATGCCGCGGACGAAGATCACTTCGCCGATCGGATAGTTCCGGACGATCTGCTTCACCAACACGTCATTGACCGTGTAGGAGGCCATGCATCCGACGATGGCGAGGATGCCGCGCTGGTTGGCGCTCAACGGTGACAAGAGGACGGCTCCTGACCCAGGACGGTTACGGGTGTTGCTTTGGGCCGAGGCGAAGAGCGCGGATCAGCCGCCGGTCACGCTCATGTGGCGCGACAGCGCCGGGCGCTTGTGGCGGCGGTCGATGACGAAGTCGTGGCCCTTGGGCTTGCGCGTGATGGCGTCGTCGATCGCGGCGTCGACCAGATCGTTGGCCTCCGATGCGCGCAGCGGCATGCGCAGGTCTGCCGCATCCTCCTGGCCGAGGCACATGTACAGCGTGCCGGTACAGGTGAGGCGCACCCGGTTGCAGGATTCGCAGAAGTTGTGCGTCATCGGGGTGATGAAGCCGAGCCGGCCGCCGGTCTCCTTGACGCGCACATAGCGCGCCGGCCCGCCGGTCTGATAGTCGAGGTCCTCGAAGCTGTAACGCTCGGACAGGCGCGCGCGCGCGATCGACAGCGGCAGATATTGATCCAGGCGATCCTCGCCGATGTCGCCGAGCGGCATCACCTCGATCAGCGTCATATCCATGCCGCGGCCGTGCGCCCAGGCGATCAGGTCGCCGATTTCGTCCTCGTTGACGCCCTTGAGCGCCACGGCGTTGATCTTGACCTTGAGCCCTGCCGCCTGCGCGGCGTCGATGCCGGCGATCACCTTGTCGACGTCACCCCAGCGGGTGATGGCGCGGAATTTGTCGGGATCGAGCGTGTCCAGCGAAACATTGATGCGCTCGACGCCGTGGCCCTTGAGTTCGGCTGCGTATTTCGTGAGTTGCGAGCCGTTGGTGGTCAGCGTCAGCTCGTCGAGCGCGCCGGTTTTTAAGTGCCGCGACAGCGACCTGACCAGCGTCATGATCCCGCGCCGCACCAGCGGCTCGCCGCCCGTGAGCCTGAGCTTGCGCACGCCCTTGACCACGAACGCCGTGCACAGTCGGTCGAGCTCCTCGAGCGTGAGCAGGTCGGCCTTGGGCAGGAACGACATGTGTTCCGACATGCAGTACACGCAGCGGAAATCGCAGCGGTCAGTCACCGACACCCGCAGGTAGGTGATGGCCCGCGCGAACGGGTCGATCAGCGGTCGTGCCGGGCTGGCGGGCCGGTCGAGATCGAATGTGGAGGCAGCAAAGCTCATGTCGGTTTCCTGAGGGACGCTGGATTCTGGCCGATCGGAGCCCCAGCGTCCAGGCTTGTTCCTGCTATATATAGGACCGAAAAGGCTTTTTGGGAGATTGAAATGGCCGCAGCAGCCGATCCGCGTCCCTGGCCGACCGAGCTACGGCTCGTCAAGGACCGGAAGGCCCTGACCGTCACCTTCGACACCGGCGAGAGCTTCATCCTCGACGCCGAATATCTGCGGGTGACAAGCCCCAGCGCCGAGGTGCAGGGCCATTCTCCGGATGAGCGCAAAACCGTGCCCGGCAAGCGCAACGTCGCGATCCTGGAGGTGCATCCGATCGGCAATTATGCGGTGCGGCTGGTGTTCGACGACCTGCACTCCACCGGCATCTACAGCTGGGACTATCTGCTGGAGCTCGGGCGTAACCGCGAGCGCCGGTGGCAGGATTATCTCGACGAGCTGGCCGGAAAAAATCTGTCGCGCGATCCGCCGATACGGCATTGAGGGCGCGCTGTTGCCGAATATCAAAGGGCCGGCGATGCCGGCCCTTTGTAATCCAGCCTCATGCTGCGGTCACTGGACGACGACGGTCGTGCCGATGCTGACCCGGTTGTACAGGTCGACCACGTCTTCGTTGGTCATGCGGAAGCAGCCTGACGACACCGCCTGGCCGATGGTCTCCGGCTCGTTCGAACCATGGATGCGGTAGAGCGACGAGCCGAGGTACATGGCGCGCGCGCCGAGCGGGTTCTCGATGCCACCGACCATGTGGCGGGGCAGGTCGGGGCGGCGCTTGAGCATCTGCGGCGGCGGCGTCCACGCCGGCCATTCCTTCTTTTGTGAAACCGTCTTCACGCCCTTCCAGGTAAAGCCGATGCGGCCGACGCCGATGCCGTAGCGCGCTGCCGCCTTCGAGCACATAGTAGAGCCGACGCTCGGTCGTATTGATGACGATGGTGCCCGGCTTGTGGTTGGAGGCGAAGCTCACCGTGCTGCGCGGGATCATCGACATGCCGAACAGGCTGAACTGCTTTCCGCGCGGTGCGCCGCCGGTCAGCATCTCCTGACTTTCGCTCAGCGGATATCGATACTGGTCCTGGGCGTGGCTGGGCGTGGCGAGCAGGGCCCCAGCAACCACAGCAACGCCGGCAACAAGACGCGCGAACATTGCCAACTCCATGATGGCACTGAAAAACTGAAGCGCAGACAGGCCATATATTGACGCCGTCGGCAATCGGATTGTTGGAATTGGGGAAAGGTCGGAAAGCTTTCGCCGCGGCCTGTGGCGAGGACATCACGAACGGCGGCTTATCACGGATTTCGTGTCGAAATGGTGGGCGCTATAGGGATCGAACCTATGACCTCTCCCGTGTGAAGGGAACGCTCTACCGCTGAGCTAAGCGCCCGGCCTATCGGTGGGATTGTTTACGGAGTGGGTCCGACAGGTGTCAAGGCAAGCCGCTGGAGCGGCCCGATCACCGGGGCTGTGGTGGCGGCGGCCAGGGCGAAGCTGGCGCCGGCGCGGGTGCAGGCGCCATGGCGGCAGCGGGCGCCGGCCGGGCCGGTGCTGCTGCGACCGGACGTTTCGGCGGCGGCGCGGCTCGCCGGCGGGCTGGTGGGGGCGGCGGCGCCGGCTGCAATTCAGCGTAGACCGGGTTCGGAAGCACACGGGCTGCCGGATACTGTCCTGCCTCCGCATCGGTCGGCTCGTTCGGTGTGACGATGCGAACCGGCACGGTTTGCGGCTGGTAGCCGGGCAACGTGTAGGTCACCGTGAATTCGTTGCCGGTGACCGAGAGCGAACACGGCGTCCGGCAGGAGGGGCCAGTGGAGGTCTTGGCTTCGGCGCCGGCCGGTTCGGATTCGAGTTGCACGGTCGTGACCGGCCCCGACGATCTCGGCAGCTCCATGCTCGGCATCCAGCTCGGCATGCTGGAGCATCCCGCGAGGGCGAGGCCGCAGGCCGCCAGGGCGACAACTCGGTTCATGATCGTGTCCGTCCGCTTGTCATGCAGCCATTGGCCGCGGCCCCTCGAAGACAGGATTCCAGGGGAATGTGCCCTGATTACGGTAAACGATAGATTAACGGCGAGCTCTTGCCGAGGTGCCTGCCGGTCCGCTCAGGGCCTGGCGGGGACCAGGTCGAACACCGCCGCCGGCAGTTCGTCGAAATGGCTGATGATCCGGTGCGGGCCGAGTTGCGTCACCGGTATCTCGGTATAGCCGAAATCGACCGCGATCACCGGCAACCCGGCCGCCAGCGCCGTATCGATGTCGTTCGCCGAATCCCCGACCATGATCGCGTGGCCGACGTCGCCCCCGGCCTTGAGGATCGTGCGCCGCAGGATCTCCGGGTTTGGCTTCTGCACCCCGAAGGTGTCCTGACCGCAGATCGCCTCGAAGCGCCCGGTCAGCTTGAGTGCATCGAGCAGCAGACGCGATAGCCCTTCCAGCTTGTTGGTGCAGACGGCAAACCGGCAGCCCTTGACCGCGAGCCGATCGAGCGCCTGCTCGAGACCTGGAAACGGCCGCGAGCGGTCGGCGATGTGGGCCGAATAGTGCGCGATGAAGTCGGCAAACAGCCGGTCGAGCTCGACCGTGGTGACCGCGCGTCCCTCACTCTGCAAGCCGAGCTCGATCATCCGCCGCGCCCCGCCGCCGATCATGTTGCGCGCCTCGGCATAAGGGACCGGCGGCAGCTTTTCGCGGCCAAACACCACGTTCAGCGTATCGACCAGGTCGGGTGCGGTATCGACCAGCGTGCCGTCGAGGTCGAAGACAACGGTGAGGGCAGACATGCTTTTCGGCTATCCTGGCGGAGGGAACGCGGCTAGATAGGCGTCAACGGTACCAGACGCGCGTCAACTCATGGACATCGAAGCGCAGAAACGTCAAGCCGCAGCCAAGGCGGTGGAATGGGTGCGACCGGGCATGAAGCTCGGTCTCGGCACCGGCTCCACCGCGCGCCATTTCGTCGAGCTTTTGGCCGAGCGGGTGCGCGCGGGACTTGATGTGGTCGGCGTTCCGACATCGGAGACCACCCGCGCTGACGCGGAGCGCCTCGGCGTCCCGCTCACCACCCTCGATGAAACCCCCGCGCTCGACATGACCGTGGACGGAGCCGACGAGATCGGCCCCGACCTGAGCCTGATCAAGGGCGGCGGCGGCGCGCTGCTACGCGAGAAGATCGTGGCTGCCGCATCCGCCCGCATGGTGGTGATCGCCGACGAGGCTAAATTGGTCGCCGTGCTCGGCCGGTTTCCGCTGCCGATCGAGGTCGTGCCGTTCGGCCTCGCGGCGACGCGGCAGGCGATCGAGGCCGCCGCCGCGGCTGCCGGCGCTCCGGGCCAAGCCGTGCTGCGGCGGGACAAGAACGGCCATGCTTTCGTCACGGACAGCGGCCACTGGATACTCGATGCGGCGCTCAACCGGATTGCCGATCCCAAATCCCTCGCCGACCGGCTGTCGGCCATTCCCGGCGTGGTCGAACACGGTCTCTTTATCGGGCTTGCGCAAGCGGCCATACTGGCTGGCCCCGGCGGTGTTCGTGTCGTCGA
>CAMDEB010000121.1 GCA_945893085.1 Rhodoplanes serenus
GTGCCGAATTTGGCGTCCTGATCGGCTCGCGATTGTCGTCGTAGCGGAAACCGGGACAGACCACCCCGCTGCCGGCGTCATCCGGGGGCCGTCCCGATCCGGGACAGCCTTCTTAAACAACTGGCCGAAAAGCCGATTTTGCCTGGAACGGGGCTTGGCCTCGGGTCTGTCCGCACGCCTGCGCGCAGGTTAACGGCACCCGAGCATCAACCTCTAAAAGCCAGAATATTCATATAGATATATGGTTAACGCCGCAACAAATCCGGTCTAGACTGGTTGTAGATGCGGTGCGGCTGTTTGCGTTCATGGGAGGCTGAAAATGCGCGTTGCGTATGTTGCGTTTGGTTTGCTTGCGTCGCTGCTGCTGATCGGTGCCACGTCGAGTCCGGCCTCCGCCGGCTGCTACAATAACTGCGACGGTCCACCGCCACCACCGGTCTACAGAGAGTGCCAGCCCAGCTGCGATGGTCCGCCGGTCTACAAGCATCGTACGTCCGAGACCTATTACGGCGAGCGGCCTTACTACACGGAGCGGCCCGCCTACCACGAACCACGGCCGGTCTATCGGACGACCTACTACGAGCGTCCGTCCTACGATGACGGATATGCCTACCGTTCATACCGCTCCTACGACGATGGCTACTACGGCCGGCCGTATCGTTCGTACCGCCCGTACGGGTATGGCTACGGCTATGGTTATGGCTACCGCCGCCCAACGGTCTACAGCGGCGGCGGCTGGGAGCAGATGGCGGCTGGCTTTGGGTCCGGTATGGGCTCCGGCTACGGTTGCGGACGCCGTACGCTCTACATCCCGTACGGCTACACCTGGCAGAAATCATACGACTACAAATGCTGACAACGGCACGCGCCGCGCAATGCGCGGCGCACCGTTTTTTGGCCTGACACGATGTGTTGAGACGCGCGGCTCGCGCAAGCGGGCCGCGCTTTTTATGCGTCGACGCTGGCGGCCAGCGCGTTGTCCTGGATGAAGTCGCGACGCGGCTCGACCAGTTCGCCCATCAGCTTGGAGAAGATGTCGCTGGCCTCGTCGATCTCCTTCACCTTCACCTGCAGCAGCGAGCGCGCCTCGGTGTCGAGCGTGGTTTCCCAGAGCTGCTCGGGGTTCATCTCGCCCAGGCCTTTGTAGCGCTGCAGCGTCAGCCCCTTGCGGCCGGTGCCGGTGATCGCGTCGAACAGGCTGACCGGCCCGTGGATCGCGGTCTCCTCGCCCTTGCGCCGGAGCGTGCCGGGCTTGGTGTAGACCTGTTGCAGCGAGGCCGCGTATTCGTCGAGCTTGCGCGCGTCGGCCGAGCCGAGCAGCGCATGGTCGATGATCGCGGCTTCCTTGACGCCGCGCACCGTGCGCTCGAAGTGGAAGCCGTCGCCCTCGACGAAACGACCCTGCCAGCCGCGCTCGGTTTCATCGGACAGCACGTCGAGGCGCCGCGCGATATAGGCTGCCGCGCCGACCGCCTTGTCCGGATCGCCAAAAATGCTGGGGCTCAGGATGCCCGCGATCCCGGCCTGCTCGACCACCAGACGGCTGTAGCGGCTGTGCAATCCGTTCAGCAGATTGCGGATGATGCGGGCCTGCTCGACCAGTTGGTGCAGGTCCGGGCCGGCGCGCTCCTCGCCGGAAAACACCCGGAAGGTCGCCTCCTCGAGGCCAGTAGAGATCAGATAGTCCTCAAGCGCGCGCTCGTCCTTGAGGTACTGCTCGGACTTGCCGCGCAGGACTTTGTAGAGCGGCGGCTGGGCGATGTAGAGGTGCCCGCGATCGATCAGCTCCTTCATCTGCCGGTAGAAGAAGGTCAGCAGCAGCGTGCGGATGTGGGCGCCATCGACGTCGGCGTCCGTCATGATGATGATCTTGTGGTAGCGCAGCTTGTCGGGATTGAACTCCTCGGTGCCGATGCCGGTGCCGAGCGCGGTGATCAGCGTGCCGATCTCCTGGCTGCCGAGCATCTTGTCGAAGCGGGCCCGCTCGACGTTCAGGATCTTGCCGCGCAACGGCAGCACGGCCTGGAACGCGCGGTTGCGGCCCTGCTTGGCCGAGCCGCCGGCCGAGTCGCCCTCGACGATGAACAGCTCGGATTTGGCCGGATCGCGCTCCTGGCAGTCGGCAAGCTTGCCGGGCAGCGAATTGACGTCGAGCGCGCCCTTGCGGCGCGTCAGCTCGCGCGCCTTGCGCGCCGCCTCGCGGGCGGCGGCGGCTTCCACCACCTTGCCGACGATCGCCCTGGCCTCGGACGGGTTCTCGTCGAACCAGGCGGCGAGGCGCTCGTTGACGATGCCCTCGACCGCCGGGCGCACCTCGGAGGACACCAGCTTGTCCTTGGTCTGCGAAGAAAACTTCGGGTCGGCGACCTTGATCGACAGCACCGCGGTCAGGCCCTCGCGGCAGTCATCGCCGGTGAGCGCGATCTTCTCCTTGCGTGCCATGCCGCCCTTGTCGGCGTAGCTGGTGACCTGGCGGGTCAGCGCGCCGCGGAAGCCCGCGAGATGCGTGCCACCGTCGCGCTGCGGGATGTTATTGGTGAAGCAGAGCACCGTCTCGTGGTAGGTGTCGTTCCAGGTCAGCGCGCACTCGATGGCGACGCCATTGGCCTCGGCCTTGAGCACGATCGGCTTCGAAATCAGCGCCGTCTTGTTGCGGTCGATGTATTGCACGAAGGCTTCGACGCCGCCCTCGTAACGCATCTCCTCGCGCTTCTCGACCGCGTGGCGCATGTCGGAGAGCACGATCGTCACGCCCGAGTTGAGGAACGCGAGTTCGCGCAGCCGGTGCTCCAGCGTCGCGAAATCGAACTCGGTCATGGTGAAGGTTTCGCGCGACGGCAGGAACGTGACCTCGGTGCCGCGTTTGCCGTTGGAATCGCCGACCAGGGCGAGCGGTGCGATCGCATCGCCATTCTTGAATTCGACGAAGTGCTCCTTGCCGTCGCGCCAGATGCGCAGCTTGAGCCAGATCGACAGCGCGTTGACCACGGAGACGCCGACGCCGTGCAGGCCGCCGGAAACCTTGTAGGAATTCTGGTCGAATTTTCCGCCGGCGTGGAGCTGGGTCATGATGACTTCGGCTGCTGAGATGCCTTCGCCCTTGTGGATGTCGGTCGGAATGCCGCGGCCGTCGTCGATCACGGTGCAGGAGCCGTCGGGATTGAGGGTGACGACCACGGACTTGGCGTGGCCGGCCAGCGCCTCGTCGATAGCGTTGTCGACGACCTCGTACACCATGTGGTGCAGGCCCGAGCCGTCATCGGTGTCGCCGATATACATGCCCGGCCGCTTGCGCACCGCGTCGAGGCCCTTGAGGACCTTGATCGATTCGGCGTCGTAGTCGGACGGGATGTGGCGGGCGGGTTCGGCCATGCGGGGAGCCTCGAAGCGCAGCGAAATGTGTGCGAGAATCAGTGGTGATTTGGCACGAAAAACAGCATGCCGTACAGCCCAAAGTGACCACGCTAATATGTTGATTCGAGGGCGGTTTTTAAAGGGCCCCGGCCGCGAAAAAAGCCGCCAAAAAATGCGCGAAAAAACCCACCCGATCCGCCGCGCGATTATCGCCGGCGGCTGGAGTCTCGGGTGTCCGTCGGTTGACTGGCCGGCTACGGCTGTTTCGGCTTGGCGGGCAGCATGAACTTGTTGAGCTGGCTCTGCGCCGGATCGTAATCCGGCACCGGCTTTGCGAAGCAGCCGAGCGCGCCGGCCCAAAGCTCTACGCGCGCCACATCGTCCTGCAGCCGTTCCACGGCCTCCCGCAGATGCTGCACGATCCTGTCCCCCGCGGGCTCCAGAGCAGCCATTGGTGCGCTCCTCGTTGCGGCCGTTTGAGTGTTGGCGTCTTTCAGGCACGTGATTGGAAGCTCGGATGCCGTGCATCGCGAGCAGCACAACTCATGGGGTTAAACCCCGGCTGCGGCCTTAGTTCCGGCTTTTGCCGCCGGTCTCGGCCTGTTGATGGGACCCAATGCGTGGAACTTTTCGCCCTCAGCGGCGCTCCACCCGGCCCGCGCTGACCCTGAACACCGCGGCGCGGTCGACGACGTCGGTGAAGGTCGCCGGATCGGCGCCGGTCATCCAGACCTGCGCGCCAAGGCCCGCCAGCGCGTCGTACAGCGCACGCCGCCGCGCCGGATCGAGGTGGGCCACCACCTCGTCGAGCAGAAGCACCGGCGCGTAGCCGGTCATCTCCGTCAACAGCGCCGCATGCGCCAGCACCAGCCCGATGAGCAACGCCTTCTGCTCGCCGGTCGAGGCGTCGGCCGCCGGCACCCCCTTGGGCGGGTAGATCGCCGTGAGATCGGTCAGATGCGGTCCGTCCAGCGTGCGCCCGGCCGCTGCGTCCCGGGGCCGGTTGGTTTTCAGGACGGCGCGGTAGCGGTCCTCGATCTCGCCCGCGGGATGGTCCGGCAGCAGCCGCTCCATCCAGCCGTCGAGCGCGATCTCGGCGGAGGGGAAGGCGTCGTCCTGGCGCGCGGCGAGTGCACCCTGCAGGCGGCGCACCGTTTCGGCGCGCAACGCTGCGATCGCGACCGCAAGCTCGGCGGTCTCGTGTTCGATGGCGTCGAGCCAGGACGAATCCGGCCGCGCCTCTTCCAGCAGCCGGTTGCGCGAGCGCAAGGATCGCTCCAGCGCCGCGACGCGTCCGGAGTGCTCGGCATCGACGGCCAACACCAGCCGGTCGAGAAAGCGCCGGCGCTCCGATGCGGGACCCATGAACAGCTGATCCATCGCTGGCGTGAGCCAGATCACCCGCAGATGATCGGCAAACGCCGTGGCCGAGCCCACAGGCTCGCGGTCGATCCGGCATTTGCGCGGGGTCGTGGCCTCGTCTCCGGTCTGTGGCTCGAGACCGGTGCCCAGTGTCGCGAGGCCCAGCATGCCCTCGATCTCGGCCGATACCGCCCAGGAACCGTCGCCCTCGGCGAAGGCGACCTCCTCGAAGGTCGCGCGCTGCAAGCCCCGGCCCGGCACCAGGAACGAGATCGCCTCGATCAGGTTGGTCTTACCGGCGCCATTGGGGCCGACCAGCACGGCGAGGTCCGCGTCGATGTCGAGGCCGGCCGCGTGATAGTTGCGGAAATTGCTGAGTGTGAGGCGGCGGACCCGGGCGGTCATGGCGACGCTCTACAAGAGCGTAGCCCGTCTTCACAAGGCCTGGGTTTACTTGGCCCGGCTCAGACCCGCATCGGCATCAGGACGTAGAGCGCGCCCTTGGCGTCTTTGTCCTGGATCAGCGTCGGCGAGCCCGGATCGGCGAGCCGCAGCACGGCGACCTCGCTGTCGATCTGCGCGGCGATGTCGAGCAGATAGCGCGAGTTGAAGCCGATATCGATCGGATCGGCGCTGTACTCGACCTCGATCTCCTCGGTGGCGGTGCCGGAATCCGGATTGGTGACCGACAGCACCAGCCGCCCGGCCGAGAGCGAGAGCTTGACCGCGCGGCCGCGTTCGCTCGACACCGTCGAGACGCGGTCGACGGCGGCCTCGAAATCCTTCTTGTCGACCACCAGCTCCTTGTCGTTGCCGGATGGGATCACACGCGTGTAGTCGGGGAAGGTGCCGTCGATCAGCTTCGAGGTCAGCACCACGTCGCCGATGGTGAAGCGGATCTTGGCGGAAGACAGCTCGATGCCGACCTCGGCTTCGCTGTCCTCGATCAGCCGCTGCACCTCGCTCACGGTCTTGCGCGGCACGATGATGCCCGGCATGCCGCTGGCGCCCGAGGGTACGGCGAGCTCGGCCTGCGCGAGGCGGTGGCCGTCGGTCGCGACCGCGCGCAACGTCGCCGCTTTGCCGGAGCCCGCGACGTGCAGGTAGATACCGTTGAGATAGTAGCGCGTCTCTTCGGTGGAGATCGCGAACTGGGTCTTGTCGATCAGCTTCTTCAGCTCGGCGGCGGCCAGCGAAAACTTATGCGTCATGTCGCCGGCGGCGAGATCGGGGAAATCGCTTTCCGGCAGCGTCTGCAGCGTGAAGCGCGAACGGCCGGCGCGGATCGACAGCACCGCCCGGTCGCCGGAGGCTTCCAGCACCACCTGCGAGCCCTCGGGCAGCTTGCGCACGATCTCGTAGAACATGTGCGCCGGCACGGTGGTCGAGCCGCCGGGGCCGACCTCGGCTGCGATCGACTCGATCACCTCGAGGTCGAGATCGGTGGCCTTCAGGTTGAGCGCGGCCTTCTCCGCCCGCACCAGCACGTTGGCAAGAATCGGAATCGTGTTGCGGCGCTCGACCACGCGATGAACGTGGGACAGCGACTTCAGCAGTTCTGCGCGCTCGACGGTAACCTTCATGACAACGCCCGGTTGGGGGCACCGAAACTGGCGCGAATGTGCGGTTTCCGCAAGGGTGGTGTGGGTTCGCCGGGGCCTTTTCCCGGCGATTCACTGGCTATGGCCGTCAGTCCTGCAATTGGCGCTTCAGAATCTCGATCTCGTCGGCCAGCATGGCGTCGTTGCCCACCAGGCCCTCGATTTTGCGGACGGCATGCAGCACCGTGGTGTGGTCTCGCCCGCCGAACCGGCGGCCGATTTCGGGCAGCGAGCGCAGCGTTAGCGTCTTGGCGAGGTACATCGCCACCTGCCGCGGCCGCACCACATTCGCCGTGCGGCGCGAGGACAACAGGTCGGCGCGGCTGACGTTGTATTGGCGCGCTACGATGCGCTGGATGTCCTCGATCTTGACCCGCTTGGGCTCCTGCGGCCGGATCAGGTCGCGGACCTCGCGCTCGGCCATCTCCATGGTCACCGGCTGGCCGGTGAGCTTGTTGTGGGCCAGCAGGCGGTTGACCGCGCCTTCCAGGTCGCGGCCGTTGTGGGTGACGGACTTGGCGATATAGGCGAGCACCGGTGCGGGCACGTCGAAGGTCGGATGATACTGCCGTGCGGCGGCGACGCGGAACTTGAGGATCTCAAGCCGCAGCTCTTCGCCGAGCGGACCCATTTCGACCACGAGTCCGCCGGCGAGCCGCGAGCGCACGCGATCGTCGAGACTTTCAAGATCGGTCGGCGGTCGATCGGCGGCGATCACCACCTGCCGGCCGGCGTCGATCAGCGCATTGATGGTGTGACAGAACTCGGCCTGGGTCGATTTGCCTTGCAGGAACTGCAGGTCGTCGATCACCAGCACGTCGATGCCGCGCAGCGCCTCCTTGAACGCGAGCGCGGTTTGCGTCCGCAGCGCCGAGACGAAGCCGTACATGAACTTCTCGGCGGTGAGATAGAGCACCTTGCGCTCATTGCCGTTGTTGCCGGCCCAGGTGGTGGCCTGCAGCAGATGCGTCTTGCCCAGCCCGACACCGGCGTGGACATAGAGTGGATTGAACATCACCGGATCGCCGCGCCGCGCCACCGCGACCTGTTTGGCGGCCGCATGCGCCAGCGTGTTGGAGCGGCCGATCACGAAGCTCTCGAAGGTGAGGCGCAAATCGAGCGGCGAACCGCCGAGCGCGTCATGCCCGGCCGACACCGGGGCGAACGCGGTTCGCACGTCGCCATTGTCCAGTCGCAAGCCGCGTGGCGGCTCGATCGTGTCCACCGGCTTGATCTTGGGCAGCGCGCTGCGGATCACCGCGCTGCGCACGCTGACGTCGATCTTCTGGATGTCGGCGTTCTCCGCCTTCCAGCATGCGATCACGCGGTCGGTGTAGTGCGATAGAATCCAGCTCTTGAGGAAGCGCGTCGGCACCGACAGGTGCGCGGTGTTCTCCTCGATCCGCTCCAGCTCCATGCGGGCGAACCAGCTCAGGAAAATGTCGTCACCGACTTCGGCGCGCAGCCGTCCCTTCACTCGCAACCAATGTTCCGAATCCGTGGTGGTCATTTATGTGCTCTTGCGGCCTGGCGGTTGAGTTGGAACTCGGTGGAACGGGGTGGCGGTTCGACCCGCCGCATCCGTTACGCGCGGTCACATCACTCGAAGCGGAACATTGATGATGGGAGGCAAGGGTGCCTTCGACGCACTTGGACGAAGGCAGACGCGACAACGAGCCCGTCAAACGGGTGGGGGCATCGCAGCTCTTCGGCAGACAGGAAGACCCTCCGGGGCACACGAACTTGCCAGGGCCGCTCGAGGGGGCATGGCGGGGGCGCTGAATTTTTCAGGCCGAGAGATGTGCAAACCGGAACAGTTGCGGAACCCAGATGTCATAGTACCCCCCCCTCGTCCACCGCGAATCTCGCGATGGAAGTGTCCGATCCGTAAATTTGAAGTACACAACCCCCAAACTTCGGGCCGCGGCTTATTGAAACAGTTTTCGCGAAGTCCAGCGAAGGTCCTGCCGCCACAAGCTCTTGACGAAATCGCTGACAAGGACGAGCGAACTGGAAGACATTACGCTCGTTCTCATCATCGATGAGCTGAATACCGACCTTTTACTGAATTCGCGGGAAGCCCCGAAGCAATTTGAAAATAGCACGCTCCGACCGGGCTGCAATGGCGGAGTTGGCGAGAACGCAGATGGCGTGTGGCTTTGCGTTGGTTCGGGCTTGTGGGCTTTGTGCATAACTCGGGGGTAACGCTTTGAATCGGCGGAAATATTCACAGGCTGTGAAATCGTCTTCGGAGCTTCTCAACACCGTCCGATGTTTCGTTTGTCGCGCCGACCCTGCTCCGGTCGAATCCAACTCCTCGCCTTCGCTTTCCCGTTAACCCTTTTACCCATATGACGATTTTGTGACCGAAAACGCAGGGTAACCCCCTCTGCAATCGGGCGTCGTAACCCCGTGAATCGCGGTTTCGATGAGTCCGTATAAATACGTATCATCGGTTCGTTGGGCTGTGTGTCGGAAGGGCAACAGTTCGGCCCAAGCCAGAACGGCCGACGGACTTCGGTCCTCGACGCGGCAGATGATCAAATGGGGAGGCGGCTGCGCGGAACCGGAATTGTCGCGGTCAGCCGGCTATTTGGCGAGTTTGGCGATCCCGCGGGTCAGCCGGGAAATCTTCCGGCTGGCGGTGTTCTTGTGCCACTGGCCCTTGCGGGCGGCGCGCATCAGCTGCGGCTCGGCTTCCTTGAGCGCGGCCAAGGCCTTGTTGCGGTCGCCGGCGGCGATCGCTTCCTCCACCTCGCGCACGGAACTGCGCACGCGCGAACGGCGCGCCTTGTTGATCTCGGTGCGGCGGAGGATCTTGCGGGCAGCTTTGCGGGCGGAACTGGTGTTGGCCATGAACTCACGAAAATTCAACGGCGGCGAGGATTCCCGCCGCCAGCGCGCTGCTTATAGTCACCGTGCCTGAGGGCGTCAACGCCCGCGAGCGCAGCCCTCAGGCCACGCGCTTGCCTCGCACGCCGTCATAGCCGGCGAACACGGCGGCCCGGTCGGCGGCGGAAAACGGCGCCAGCGGCGGTTTCACCCGTGCCAGCGCCGGATCGGCGTGGATATGCGAGAGCAGCGCCTTCACGCCGGACACCAGCGGCCGGCCGTCGAACAGCTTGCGGATCGTCACCGCGGCGTCGAGCGCTGACTGGTCCCCCCTGCCCCAGGCGCGGGCGCACAGGTCGGGGTTGAGGTTGGCGGTCGCGGAGATGCAGCCGGCAAAGGCGCCGGCGCGTGCTTCGAGCAGCACGGCTTCGGTGGAGGGGAACACGTTGAAGCTCTTGGAGATGGCAGCAGCTTCGCGCGCGTAGCCCATGTCGCCGGAGGAGTCCTTCAATCCGACGATGCGGGTGCCGTAGGTGTCGAGCAGCCGCTTCACCAATGCGACGTGCCAGTGCAGGCCGGATTGTTGAGGGTAATGATAGAGATAGAGCGGGATCGGTTGCGCGGCCGTGGCCTGCACGATGGTGTCGATATAGGCGACCAAGCCGTCGTCGGGCACGCCCTTGTAATAGAATGGCGGCAGCACCAAAGCGCCGGCGAATCCGAGATCGGCGGCGTAGCGGGTGAGCGTCACCGCGTCGGCCATGGCCGCGGCGCCGGTGCCGACCATCATCCGGTCGAGCGGCAGACGCGCCTGCTCATAGGCGCTCATGACAGATTTGCGCTCGTCGAGAGAGAACGATGTGGCCTCCCCAGTCGTGCCCAGGACGTTCAATCCGTCGCACCCGTTGTCGATGAGAAATCGCGCCAGCTTTGTGGCGCGCGCGACGTCCGGCGCCCCATTTTCGTCCACAGCGGTGGCGACCGCGGCGATGACGCCGCGCAGTTGGTTGGTGGGCATGATGCTTCCTCTGTTCAGCCGCTGACGTTGAACGCCGCCAGCGCCGCCATGTTGACGAGTTGGGAATCCTTGGCGCCGAGCTGCACGATCTGCACCGGCCGGTCGAGCCCGACCAGCAGCGGCCCGATCACGGTGGCGCCGCCGAGCTCCTGCAGCAGCTTGGTGGAGATCGAGGCGGAGTGGAACGCCGGCATGATCAGCACGTTGGCCGGTCCCGAGAGGCGGCAGAACGGATAGGCTGCGGCGGCGTCCGGATTGAGCGCGACGTCGGCCGCCATCTCGCCGTCGTACTCGAAGTCGACGCGGCGCGAATCGAGAATTTTCACCGCTTCGATCACGCGCGCCGAGCGCTCGCCCTCGGGATGGCCGAAGGTGGAGAACGCCAGCATCGCCACCCGCGGCTCGTAGCCCATGCGGCGCGAGACGCCGGCGGCCTCGATCGCGATCTCGGCCAGCTCCTGCGCGTCCGGCATTTCGGTGATGGCGGTGTCGGCGACCAGCACCGGCTGGCCGCGCGAGAGCACCAGCGAGATGCCGATGACGCGGTGGCCGGGCTTGGGATCGATCACCCGGCGCACATCTTCCAACGCCACCGAGAAGTTGCGGGTGACGCCGGTGACGATGGCGTCGGCGTCGTCGAGCGCCACCATGCAGGCGGCGAAAGAATTGCGGTCCTGGTTGATCAGCCGCTGGCAGTCGCGGATCAGGTAGCCCTTGCGCTGCAGCCGCTCGTAGAGATAGGCGACGTAGTTGGCGTTGCGCTTCGACAGCGCGGCATTGATGATCTCGATCTTGCCGCCCAACTCGATGCCGAGGCCCTTCGCGCTCTGCCGTATCGGGTCCTCGCGGCCGACCAGCAGCGCGGTGCCGAGCCCCT
>CAMDEB010000122.1 GCA_945893085.1 Rhodoplanes serenus
GGCGCATTTGAGTTCGGCGAACGCCCGCACGTCCGCTTCGGTCGATGCCGCGCTCCAGGCCGTGTTGGCTTCGAGCTGCGGGACCAGCTCGGCGATCAGGCTTTGCGCGTCCGGGGTCAGCATCGCCTTGGCCTTGTCATCGAGACCGAGCGGGCGGTCGGCCCACAGGAAGCCTGCGGCGTCGATCAGCGCGACCAGCGTCTTGGCGCGCTCCTTCAGGTTTGGCATCGCCGCCAGGAGCTTGCCGCGGATGTCGGGCGTCAGCTTGGCCGCGATCTCGGCGCCGTTGGCGAAATGCGGCAGGGCGCTATCGATCGCCGCAACCAGCGCCTCGTCCGCGCTGCTGCGGATGTAGTGGCCGTTGAGGCTCTCGAGCTTGGCCATGTCGAAGCGCGCCGGCGAGCGGCCGATCGCCGCCAGATCGAACGCCGCGATCATCTCCTCGGTCGAGAAGATTTCCTGGTCGCCGTGGCTCCAGCCGAGCCGCACCAGATAGTTCCGCATCGCCGCCGGCAGCGTGCCCATGGCGCGGTAGGCATCGACGCCGAGCGCGCCGTGGCGCTTGGAAAGCTTGGAGCCGTCCGGTCCGTGGATCAGCGGGATGTGCGCCATCACCGGCACGGTCCAGCCCAGCGCCTCGTAGATCTGCTTCTGCCGCGCGCCGTTGTTGAGGTGGTCGTCGCCGCGGATGATATGGGTCACCGCCATGTCGTGGTCGTCGACCACCACGGCCAGCATGTAGGTCGGGGTGCCGTCGGAGCGCAGCAGCACGAAGTCGTCGAGGTTCTCGTTCTGCCAGGTCACCCGGCCCTGCACCTGGTCCTCGATCACGGTCTCGCCGGTCGCCGGCGCCTTGAGGCGGATGACCGGCTTGATCCCGGCCGGGGCGTCGCCCGGATCGCGGTCGCGCCAGCGGCCGTCGTAGAGCCTGGTGCGGCCTTCGGCGCGCGCCTGCTCGCGCATCGCCGCCATCTCCTCCGGGCTCGCATAGCAGCGATAGGCGTGGCCCGAGGCGAGCAATTGCTCGACCACCTCCTGGTGCCGGGCGACGCGGGAGAACTGATAGATCGCCTCGCCGTCCCATTGCAGCTCGAGCCAGGAGAGGCCGTCGAGGATGGCGTCGATCGCCGGCTTGGTCGAGCGCTCGCGGTCGGTGTCCTCGATCCGCAGCAGCATCTTGCCGCCGCGCGCCCGCGCGTACAGCCAATTGAACAGCGCGGTGCGGGCTCCGCCGATGTGGAGAAAGCCGGTGGGCGAGGGGGCAAAGCGCGTGACGACGGTTTCGGTCATTGCGGGCAGGAAAACTGCATTGGCTTCAGCAAGTCGGAACCGTGTACCACAAAAGCCTTCGTGCATCTCTAGGATGCGGGCTTGGCTCCAGGGCCTGGATTTGCCACATAGGCGCGGAGCGCCACCCCCGACGCCGGCGAGATATCAGGAACAGGCATGACATACGCCGATAGCGGTTATGGCGAACGCCCCTATGGTGATGTGCCGGGTGGCGATTTCATCCGCGATATCATTGCAAATGATCTTAAGTCTGGCCGCATTAACAGCGTAGTCGCCCGCTTCCCGCCGGAGCCGAACGGCTATCTGCACATCGGCCATGCCAAGTCGATCTGCCTGAACTTCGGCATCGCCGAGGAGTTTTCCGGCCGCTGCCACCTGCGCTTCGACGACACCAATCCGACCCGGGAGGAGCAGGAGTACATCGACGCCATCGAGGCCGACGTGCGCTGGCTCGGCTTCGACTGGGGCAAGCACCTCTACCACGCGTCGGACTATTTCGAGCGGCTGTACGGCTGGGCCGAGGACCTGATCCGCAAGAGCCTGGCCTATGTCGACGACCAGACGCAGGACGAGATGCGCGCCGCGCGCGGCACCCTGACCGAGCCGGGCCGCAACAGCCCGTTCCGCGACCGCACGGTGGAGGAAAACCTCGACCTGTTCCGCCGCATGAAGTCGGGCGAATTCCCGAACGGCGCGCGCGTGCTGCGCGCCAAGATCGACATGGCGTCCGGCAACATCAACCTGCGCGACCCGGTGCTCTACCGCATCCTGCACGCCACCCACCCGCGCACCGGCACCGCCTGGAGCATCTATCCGAGCTATGACTACGCGCACGGCCAGTCCGACGCGATCGAGGGCGTCACCCATTCGATCTGCACGCTGGAGTTCGAGGATCACCGGCCGCTGTACGACTGGTTCCTCGACCATCTCCCGGTGCCGTCGCGGCCACGCCAGTACGAGTTCGCCCGGCTCAACCTGACCTACACGGTGCTGTCGAAGCGCGTGCTGACCGAACTGGTGCGCGGCGGCCACGTCAAAGGCTGGGACGATCCGCGCATGCCGACGCTCGCCGGCCTGCGCCGCCGCGGCGTGCCGCCAAGCGCGATCCGCGACTTCATCAAACGCATCGGCGTCGCCAAG
This sequence comes from Rhodoplanes serenus, assembly GCA_945893085.1. GTDB lineage: Bacteria > Pseudomonadota > Alphaproteobacteria > Rhizobiales > Xanthobacteraceae > Z2-YC6860. The sequence continues at coordinate 2,431 of CAMDEB010000122.1, forward strand.
GCCAACAGCGTGGTCGACGCCGGCGTGCTCGACTTCTCGATCCGCGAGGTGCTGAACAAGACCGCGCTGCGCCGCATGGCGGTGCTGCGGCCGCTCAAGGTCGTGATCGAGAACTATCCCGAAGGCCAGAGCGAAGAGCTCGACGCGGTCAACCACCCGGACGATCCGGCGGCGGGCACGCGCAAGGTGCGCTTCGGCCGCGAGCTCTACATCGAGCAGGACGATTTCATGGAGAACCCGCCAAAGAAGTTCTTCCGGCTGTCTCCCGGCACCGAGGTCCGGTTGCGCTACGCCTATTTCATCACCTGCCGCGAAGTTGTGAAGAACGCAGCCGGCGAGGTGATTGAGCTGCGCTGCACCTACGATCCGGCGACCAAGGGCGGCAACGCGCCGGACGGACGCAAGGTCAAGGCGACGATGCACTGGGTGTCGGCCAAGCACGCCGTGCCGGCCGAGATCCGACTCTACAATCCGCTGTTCAACAGTGCGAGCCCCGACGCCGGCAACTTCGCCGCCGACCTCAATCCGAACTCGCTCGAAGTGCTGGCCGACGCCCGCGTCGAGCCCGCGCTCGCCGGCTTGAATTCGGCCGAGCCGGTGCAGTTCGAGCGCCAGGGTTATTTTGCGCCCGATCCGGATTCCACGCCCGACCACCTCGTGTTCAACCGCACCGTCGGCCTGCGCGACAGCTTCGCCAAGGTGGTCGGCAAGCCGTAGTCGCTCGTGTAGCATGCAACCATTGGTTCAGCGCACGCGCGGGGGCGTGGCGCCATGGTCGAATGGGGCAGGGTCGCGGCCGGGCTGATACGTGGGCGCCAGCCGGCGCGGCGCGTCCGCAGGCGGGCGCGTGGCCGGATAGCCTCGGCGATTTCGCGCGCGCCGCCGCACAGCGAATCCGCCAATGGGCGGTCGCCGACACCGGGCCGGGACGCCTGTTGCCGTGGCTGCCGGTGGCGTTCGGCTTTGGCATCGTCGTCTATTTCACCGCCGAGCGCGAGCCGGTCTGGTGGGCCGCCACGGCGCTGGCTCTGGCCTGCGCCATCGTCGCTGTGCTCGCGCGCCGGCGGCCGTTCGGTTTCCCGATTGCGCTGGCGCTGACCGCCGCGGCTTTGGGCTTTGCCACCGCGACGCTCAAGAGCGTTCACGTCTCGCATCCGGTGCTGGCCTTTCCCGCCGGCAACGTCGAGATCGCCGGCTTCGTCGAGGTGCGCGAGGAGCGCGAACGCTCCGACCGCGTCGTGGTGCGCGCGCTCAACCTCGAAGGAACCCGCATCGAGCACAAGCCCGACCGCGTGCGGGTCTCGGTGCGCAAGGGCACGGCGCCGCCGGTCGGCGCCTATGTCACGTTCCGCGCCCGGCTCAATCCGCCGCTCGCGCCGCTGCGTCCGGGCGGCTACGACTTCGCGCGCGATCTGTATTTCCAGGGCATCGGCGCGACCGGATTCGTGCTCGGCGCGATCCGCACCGCCGAGCCGCCGACCGCGCCCGGCCTGTGGCTGCGCTATGCCGCCACGATCCAGGGCGTGCGCGACGCGATCGACGCGCGCATCCGCGCTTCGCTGCCCGGCGACAAGGGCGCGATCGCGTCGGCTTTGATCACGGGCAAGCGCGACGCCATCTCCGCGCCGGTCAACGACGCGATGTACATCTCGAGCCTCGCGCACGTGCTGTCGATCTCCGGCTATCACATGGCGGTGGTGGCGGGCGTGGTGTTCTTCACCTTCCGCGCCGCACTGGCGCTGGTGCCGGGGTTCGCCGGCCGCCGGCCGATCAAGAAATGGTCGGCGCTCGCGGCGCTGATCGCCGCCGCGGGCTATCTCGTGCTCTCGGGCTCCGAGGTCGCCACCCAGCGCGCCTTCATCATGACGGCGATCGTGCTGCTCGGCGTCATGGTCGACCGGCCGGCGCTGACGTTGCGCACGCTCGCGGTGATGCTGCTTGCGCCGCAGGCCGTGGTGCATCCGAGCTTCCAGATGTCGTTTGCGGCGACGCTGGCGCTGATCGCCGCCTACGAGCGCGGCCTGCTCTGGGCCGCGAAGGCCGACACGCCGCTCGCCGCGCGCGTCGCGCTGTGGGGCGGCCGCGAGATCGCGGGCCTCATCCTGGCCTCGCTGGTGGCCGGGTTGGCGACCACGCTGTACGCGGCCTATCACTTCCATCGGCTGGCGCCCTACGGCGTGCTCGCCAACCTCGTCGCCATGCCGATCGTGTCGATCTGGGTGATGCCGTCGGGCCTGCTGGCGCTGATCGCCATTCCGTTCGGCTTCGACGGCCCGCTGTGGCGGCTGATGGGGCTCGGCATCGAATGGATGATCGCGGTCGCGCTGTGGGTGGCGAGCCTGCCGGGCTCGGTCGGCCGCATGGCGGCGTTCGGCACCGGCCCGCTGCTCGCCGGCACCGCCGGCATCATCCTGCTGTGCCTGCTGAAGACGCCGCTGCGCTGGTGCGGCGCGCTGCTGTTCGCGCTGGCGAGCCTCGCCGCGTTCCAGGCTCAGCGCCCCGACGTGCTGATCGCGGCCGACGGCCAGAGCATCGCTGTGCGCAACGCGCAACAGAAGCTCGCCATCCACAAGATCGGCAGCGATGCATTCGCCGTCCGTGAATGGCTCGCCGCCGACGGCGACGCACGCGCGGTCGCCGACCCGGCGCTGCGCGAGGGCATCGCCTGCGACGTCACCGGCTGCATCGCGCGGCTGCCCGACGGCAAGCCGGTCGCGCTGGTGCTCACCCCCGAGGCGTTCGCCGACGATTGCAGCCGCGCCGCCGTGGTCGTCACCCCGCGCGAGGCGCCGCCCGGCTGCGCGGCCGTGGTGGTCGACCGCAAGGTCTCGCGCTCAGGCGGGGCGATCGCGCTGCAGCGGGCAGGCGACGGCTGGGCGATGACGGCGGCGCGTCCCGCGGGTCAGGATCGCCCCTGGGCGCGCGCCCGGCCGGAACCGGTCGAAGCGGTGCCCGCCACTGCAACACGCCCGCAACCGCGGGACGCAACGCCGCGCGTAGAGGATTTGGAGCCGGGGGATTGAACTCTCGACCCGTCATCCTGAGGTGCGAGCGCAGCGAGCCTCGAAGGATGCACGGCCCCGGGCCCGGCGCCCTTCGAGGCCCGCGCTGCGCGCGGGCACCTCAGGGTGACGGAGATAGAATCCCGGCGCCTCCCTCAATACTTCCGGAACAGACCGACCATCTTGCCTTGGATGCGCACCCGGGTCGGCGGCAGGATCCGCACCTCGTAGGCGGTGTTGGCGGGCTCGAGCGCAATCGAAGCGCCGCGGCGGCGGAAACGCTTGAGCGTCGCCTCCTCGTCGTCGATCAGCGCCACGACGATGTCGCCGGTGTCGGCGGCCTCGGTCCGCCTGATGAGCGCGGTGTCGCCGTCGAGGATGCCGGCTTCGATCATGGAATCGCCGCGCACCTCGAGGGCGAAGTGCTCGCCCGAGCTGCTCAGCATGTCGACCGGCATGTTGATGACGTGGCTCTTGGTCTGGATCGCCTCGATCGGCGTACCGGCGGCGATCCGGCCCATGACCGGCACCGCGATGGTCGTCCGGCCGGTATCGTCCTTGGAGGGCGCCCGGCCGCAGCCGAGGTTGCCTTCGATGACGCTGGGGGTGAAGCCCCGGCGGCCGAGTCCATTCCCGACATGCTCGGGCATCTTGATGACTTCGATGGCGCGAGCCCGGTTGGGCAGGCGGCGGATGAAGCCGCGCTCCTCCAGCGCCGTGATCAGGCGATGGATGCCGGACTTGGAACGCAGGTCGAGGGCGTGCTTCATCTCGTCGAACGAGGGCGGCACACCCGACTCCTTCAGGCGCTCGTGGATGAAGCGGAGGAGCTCGAATTGTTTGCGGGTCAGCATTCCTTGGTCTCCCCAGTCCCGGCGGGTTCCCGCCGAAAACAAATCATGAACGGACACTATATGTTCCATACTTGTTCCGCAACCTTTTAATTTGGCGTGAACAAGTCGATGGACCGCTAAAACGCGGGCGTAAGCTTAAGGATCGCACACCTTGAGCCGGCCTTCGCCGCGGGCGCATGCGGCGCGCGAACCAGCAGGCAGTCTGCCTTTGCCAGCGCCGCCATCATCGAGGAGTCTTGCACCGGGACCGGGGTGACGACGAGGACGCCATCGGTCCCGGAGGCGAGCGTGGCGCGCAGATAATCGGCGCGTTCGTCGTTCTGGGGCAGGTCGCAGCCGAGCACGGCCGATTCGGACTTGGCTTCGAGATCGGCCCGCCCGGCGAGACGGCGCAGCAGCGGCACCAGGAACAGGAAGGCGCAGACATAGGCCGAGACCGGATTGCCGGGCAGGCCAAGCACGTGCATCGCGCCGAGCCTGCCGTGCATCATCGGCCGGCCGGGCCGCAGCGCCACCCGCCAGAACGACAGCTTCAGGCCTTCCGCCGCCAGCGCCTGCTGCACCAGGTCGTAGTCGCCGACCGAAGCGCCGCCCGAGGTCAGCAGGATGTCGGCGCCGGCCTCGCGGCCGCGGCGGATCGCAACGATCGTTTCCTCGATGCGGTCCGCCACGATGCCGAGGTCGATCACCTCGGCGCCCTCGGCGCGCGCCAGCCCCATCAGCGCAAAGCCGTTGGAATAGACGATCTCGCCAGGTCCGGGCGTCGTGCCGGGTGCGACCAACTCATCGCCGGTGCCGAGCACCGCCACCCGCGGCCGCCGGTGCACCGGCACCGCGGGATGGTTCATCGCGGCCGCCAGCATCACGTCGCGGTCGGTGAGCCGCCGGCCCTTGCCAAGCAGCGTCTGGCCGGTGGCGAAATCGAGTCCGGCGCGGCGGATGTGCCGCCCCGGCGCGGACGACGTGGTCACGAACACGCTGTTGCCTTCGCGCGTGGTGTTTTCCTGGATGACGATGGTGTCGGCGCCGGGCGGCACCACGCCGCCGGTGAAGATGCGCGCGGTCTCGCCGGCGCCAACCTCGCCATCGAACGGATGGCCGGCGGCGACCTCGCCGATCAGCTTCAGCGTCGCCGGCACGCTTGAGACATCGGCCGCGCGCGCGGCATAGCCGTCCATGGCGGAAACGTCGGCGGGCGGCTGGGTGCGCAGCGCAGCGACATCGGCCGCGAGCACGCGGCCTTGCGCCTCGTTGAGCGGCACGCGCTCGGGCGGCAGCGGCTCGACGCCGTCGAGCACGCGGGACAGCGCGTCTGCGACCGACATCAGCGCCATGGCTATCCCTTGGTCCGTTTCGGAGCCCGATAGTGCCCGGATTTGCCGCCCAGCTTTTCAACGACGCGGATGCCTTCGATGCGCATGCCGCGCTCGACCGCCTTCACCATGTCGTAGATGGTGAGGCAGGCGACCGACACCGCGGTGAGCGCCTCCATCTCGACGCCGGTCTGGCCGGTGAGCTTTACCGTGGCGCTGACGCGCAGGCCGGGCAGGGCGCGATCGGGCGCGATGTCGACGCTGATCTTGGAAATCGCCAGCGGATGGCAGAGCGGGATCAGCTCGTGGGTGCGCTTGGCCGCCATGATGCCGGCGAGCCGCGCGACGCCAAGCACATCGCCCTTCTTGGCGTTGCCCTTGAGCACCAGGTCGAGCGTCGATTTCGTCATCACCACGTGGCCTTCGGCTGTGGCGGTGCGCGCGGTCGCGGCCTTGCCCGAGACGTCGACCATGCGCGCTTCGCCGGACTTGCCGAGATGGGTGAGCTTTTTCGCCATTGCCTCACCCGGCCGCGCTGGCGCGCCGCTTATGCGCCAGCAAGGCCCGCGTCGCCGCCGTCACGTCCGCATGCCGCATCAGGCTTTCGCCGACCAGGAACGTCGAGATGCCGAAGCCTGAGAGATAGTCGAGGTCGGTCGGGGTGAAGATGCCGCTTTCGCTGACCACCACGTGGCCCTTGGAAATCCTCGGCGCCAGCTGCTTGCTGACATCGAGCGCGGTCTCGAAGGTTTTCAGGTTGCGGTTGTTGATGCCGATCAGCCGCGAGCGGAGTTTCAGCGCCCGCGTCAATTCGGCGTCGTCGTGGACCTCGACCAGCACGTCCATGCCGTAGGCGATCGCGGTGTCCTCGAGGTCGTGCGCGGTATGGTCGTCGACCGCGGCCATGATGATCAGGATGCAATCGGCGCCCCAGGCGCGCGCCTCCGCCACCTGGTAGGGCTGATACATGAAATCCTTGCGCAGCACCGGCAATTGCGTCGCCGCGCACGCCGCGGTCAGATACTCCGGCTTGCCCTGGAACGACGGCCCGTCGGTGAGCACCGAGAGACACGCCGCGCCGCCCGCCTCGTAGGCTTGCGCCAGCGCCGGCGGATCGAAGTCGGCGCGGATCAGGCCCTTCGACGGGCTCGCCTTCTTGATCTCGGCGATCAGCGCGTAATCGCCGGCGGTGAGCCGGCGCTCGATCGCGGCGAGGAAGCCGCGCGGGCGCGGCGCGGCCTTGGCCGCCGCATCGACCTCGGCGAACGGGTGCGCGCGGACCGCCTGCGCGATCTCGCCGCGCTTGTAGGCCTCGATCGTCTTGAGGATGTCGACCATGCGCTCACGCCGCCGGTGCGTTCGAGACCGCGACCAGCCGCTCCAGCCGCTTGCCGGCGTCGCCGGAGTCGACAGCCTTGGTTGCCAGCGCCGCCGCCTGCTTGAGGTCCTGGGCGCGGCCGGCGACCACCAGCGCCGCCGCCGCGTTGAAGATCGCGACGTCGCGGAACGCGCTCTTCTCGCCCTTGAGCACGCCGAGCAGCGCGGTGGCGTTGGTTTCGGCATCACCGCCGCGCAGCGCCTCGGGCTTGGATTGCTTGAGCCCGATATCCTCGGGCCTGATCTCGAAGGTGCGAACCGTGCCGTTCTCCAGCGCGGCGATCGAGGTCGGCCCCGAGGTCGTGATCTCGTCGAGGCCGTCGGAGCCGTGCGCGACCCAGACGCATTCGGAGCCGAGGTTCTTGAGCACATGCGCCATCGGCTCGATCCATTGTTTCGAGAAGGCGCCGATCATCTGCCGCTTGACGCCGGCCGGGTTCGACAGCGGCCCGAGCAGGTTGAAGATGGTGCGGGTGCCGAGCTCGACCCGGGTCGGGCCGACGTTCTTCATCGCCGGATGGTGCGCCGGCGCGAACATGAAGCCGATGCCGGCGTCGCGGATGCACGCCCCGACCTGCTCGGAGTTGAGCTCGATCTTGACCCCGAGCGCGCCGAGCACGTCGGCTGAGCCCGATTTCGACGACAGCGCGCGGTTGCCGTGCTTGGCCACCGGCACGCCGGCGCCGGCGACGATGAACGCCGCGCAGGTCGAGATGTTGAACGAGCCCGAGGCGTCGCCGCCGGTGCCGACCACGTCGATCGCGTCCGGCGGCGCATCGACCTTGAGCATCTTCGCCCGCATCGCGGTGACCGCGCCGGTGATCTCGTCGACGGTCTCGCCGCGCACCCGCAGCGCCATCAACAGCCCGCCCATCTGCGAGGGCGTGGCTTCGCCGGACATCATGCGGTCGAAGGCGTGCGCCGCCTCCTGGCGCGTCAGCGCGGCGCCGGAGGCGACCTTGGCGATGAGGGACTTGAAGACGTCGGTCATCAATGCGCGCTCCGCCCGCGCTGCGCATTCCACGCGGCGGCGAGGTCGAGGAAATTCTTGAGAATGAGATGGCCGTACTCGGACGCGATGCTCTCCGGATGGAACTGCACGCCATGCACCGGCAGCGTCTTGTGCGACAGCCCCATCACCAGCCGGTCGTCGGTCTCCGCCGTCACGTCGAGCGTCTCCGGCATGCTGTCGCGCTCGACCACCAGCGAATGGTAGCGCGTCGCCTTGAACGGGCCGTTGATGCCGCGGAACACGCCCGCGCCCTGATGGCGCACGTCGGAGAGCTTGCCGTGCACCGGCTGCGGCGCGCGCACCACGGCGCCGCCGAACGCCTGGCCGATCGCCTGATGGCCGAGACACACGCCGAGGATCGGGATGCTCGGCGCCGCCCGCTCGATCAGGTCGAGACAGATGCCGGCCTGGTTCGGCGTGCAGGGGCCGGGCGACAGCACGATCGCGTCGGGATTTTGCGCGAGCACGTCGGCGACCGCGACCTTGTCGTTGCGATGCACAGTGACCTCCGCCCCCAGCCCGCCCAGGTAATGGACCAGGTTGAAGGTGAAGCTGTCGTAGTTGTCGATCAGCACGACCATGGCGGCCGTTTCTCTAGCACGTTTCGCCTCTTAGAGGGGGCCTTGAAGCGGGTCGGCGCTGGCCAGATAGGCCAGTCACAAACGTCAAATGGGCCATTACCTTTGTTGTCGCGCCCGATCTTGGCCGTGTACCATCGCCGATCATTGGGTGCTGCCCGGTTTCGACCCTAGTGGCCGGTTTTGAAATGGGTGGTGGCCTGTTTTCATTTCCGCAAAAACCTGTTTTCATTTCCACAAAAAGTTGCAATCCTCCCGGGTTCAACAAACGAGAAGGGGAGGCACTAATGCTCAAGCTGATACCAGTCGCGGCGATTATTGTGGCGTTCTCTGTAACCACCGGGAGCGATGCTTTTTCCCAACGCAGAGGTGCGGGCGCAGACTCGGGCACATGCCCTGCTGTACCGCGCCCGGTTCTTTGGACACAAGTTTGATTTA
>CAMDEB010000123.1 GCA_945893085.1 Rhodoplanes serenus
CAGCATCGGCACCGCCCGCGCCGCGCGCGCGCCGGCCGACGGCTACACGTTCAGCCTTGGCAACTGGCCGACGCACGCCCTGAACGGCGCGACCTACACGCTGAATTATAACGTGCTCACCGATTTCGAGCCGATCTCGATGATCTCCAGCGATCCGCTGCTGATCGTCGCCAACAAATCGAACCCGTCGAACAATCTCCGGGAGCTGATCGCCTGGATCAAGGCAAACCAGGACACGCTCACCCAGGCGACCACCGGCGCGGGCAGCGCCTCGCACGTCGCCGGCACGCTGTTCCAGCGGGAAACCGGCACGCGCTACCAGTTCATCTACTACCGCAGCAGCTCGCAGGCGATGCCGGACCTGATCTCGGGACGAATCCAATTGATGATCGACACCTCCGCCAATTCGGTGCCGCAGGTTCGCGCCGGCGCGATCAAGGGATTCGCGGTCACCGCCAAGACGCGGCTGCCTGCCCTGCCCGACGTGCCGACCGTGGACGAGGCCGGGCTGCCGGGATTCTACAGCCTGAACTGGCACGGTCTGTGGGCTCCCAAGGGCACGCCGAAAGCCGTGATCGACAAATTGAACGCAGCCGCGGTCCAGGCGCTCGCCGATGCCGGCGTGCAAAAGCGTCTCGCCGATCTCGGGCACGAGATATTCCCGCGCGAGCAGCAGACGCCGGAAGGCGCCGGTGCATTCCAGAAGGCCGAGATCGAACGGTGGTGGCCGATCATCAAATCGGCGAATATCAAGGCCGAGTGAAGCCGCGTCAGAACAAAGACAAAGACGACGGGAGGAAACGATGCGAGCAACTGCGGTTGCGCTGACCTTGTGCGTGGCGACCGGCTCGGCCTGGGCGCAGGAGCTGCCCTGCCCGCAGGTCCGGCTGATCGTCCCCTATCCCGCCGGCGGCGCGACCGACGTCGCCGCGCGCCTGGTGGCCGAGCGGCTGGAACCGGCGCTGAAGAAAACCGTGGTGATCGAGAACCGCGCCGGCGCGACCGGCAACATCGGCACCGTCGCGGTCACCACGGCGACGCCCGACGGCTGCACGCTGCTGGTGAACGCCGCCGTGATCGCGACCTTCCCGTCGAGCTTCAGCAAGCTCGCCTACGACCCGATCAAGGACCTCACCCCGGTCGGCGGCATCGGCATCACGCCGACGCTGCTGGTCACCGCGAGCGCGAACCCGCCGAACGACCTCAAAGGCCTGATCCAGTGGAGCAAGGACAAGCCCGACGGCCTGACCTTCAGCACCGCCGGCTACGGCCTGCTGCAGCATCTCGCGGTCGAGGAGATGGGCGTGCGCACCGGCGGCAAGTTCGTGCACGTCGTCTACCGCGGCGGCGCGCAGGCGGTGACCGACCTGGTGACGGCGCGCGTCGATCTCGGCAGCTTCGCCGCCGGCTCGGTGCTTTCGCTGGTGCGCGACGGCAAGCTGAAATCGATCTCGGTCATCGCGGCCAAGCGCTCCGCCCTGGTGCCGGACGTTCCGACCACCGTCGAGCAGGGCCTGCCCGGCGTCGATGCCGGCGTGCATTTCATGGTGTTCGCGCCGGGCGCGACCCCGAAGCCTGTCGTGACCATGCTCTCAGCCGAGCTGCGCAAGGTGGTCGGCGATCCGGCCCTGAAGACGCGCTTCGCCGGCATCGGTTTCGATCCCACGCCGATCAGCTCGGAGGAAGCCGCCGCCATCATGCGCAAGACCGGCGAAGACTGGGCGCCGGTGATCAAGCGGCTCAACATCAAGCTGGATTAGGTTCGGGCTGGGCCCGGTCCCACCCGCGGCCCACGCGGAGAGGCCCGATTGAAGCCTGGCGCCGCGGCGCTGGCGCAAATTGACCTGCTCCGGGTCTGCCATTACCGTCGCTATAAACGGCCCTTGAGGCCATCCATCACCGGGAGGACTCCATGCGAACGTCGCTTGTCGGTCTCATGAGCGCCACGGCCCTGCTGGCCGGTGCCGCGTCGGCCAATGCGCAAGACACCATCAAGATCGGCCTGGTCATGACGCTGTCGGGTCAATTCGCCGACGCCGGCATCCAAATGGAAAACGGCATCAAGACCTACATGAAGCAGTTCGGCGACACCGTCGCCGGCAGGAAGATCGAGATCATCCGCAAGGACTCCGGCGGCATGGCGCCGGACGTGGCGAAGCGCCTGACCCAGGAGCTGGTGGTGCGCGACAAGGTCGACATCATCGCCGGCTTCGTGCTCACGCCGAACGCGCTTGCGGCCGGCGACGTCTCCGCCGAGGCGAAGAAGTTCATGGTGGTGATGAATGCCGCCACCTCGATCGTCACCACCAAGTCGCCCTACATGGCCCGCACCTCGGTGACGCTGCCGCAGGTGGCCGAGACGTTTGGCAAGTGGGCGGCCACGAAGGCCGGTGTCAAGAAGACCTATTCGATGGTGACGGACTACGGGCCCGGTCACGACTTCGAGGCCGGTTTCGTCCGTGCCTTCAAAGAGGCCGGCGGCGAAGTCATCGGATCGGTGCGCTTCCCGGTGGCGAACCCGGATTTTTCCGCCTTCATCCAGCGCGCCAAGGACATCAACCCGGAATCGATCATGATCTTCGTGCCCGGCGGCGCGCAGCCGGCGGCTCTGGGCAAAGCGCTTGCCGAGCGCGGCGTCGATCCGAACAAGACCAAGATCCTCGGCTCAGGAGAGACCACCGCCGAGCAGGCCTTGAAGAGCATGGGCGACGCCAGTCTCGGAATAATCACGGCGTGGCACTACGACTACACCGACAAGAATCCGAAGAACGTGGAGTTCGTGAAGGTCTTCAACGAAATCGCCAAGCGCAATCCGGACTTCTTCTCGATCGGCGGCTACGACGGCATGCACCTGATCTATGAGACGCTGAAAAAGACCGGCGGCAAGACCGATGGCGATTCGCTGATCGCGGCGGCCAAGGGCATGAAGTGGGATAGCCCGCGCGGCCCGATGTCGATCGATCCGGACACCCGCGACGTCGTCCAGACGATCTACATCCGCAAGGTTGAAAAAGTCGGCGGCGAACCGATCAACGTGGTGATCGACAAGGTCGAGAACGTCAAGGATCCGGTGAAGGCCCGGATGCCGAAGTAGCCGCCAAGTAGCCGCAAGAGGACCGGCCGAAACCCGGCCGGGGAGCGCAGGCGATACCGGACCGGATTGACATCTCCGGCCCGGGACGAGGAAGCTCTGCCGTGTCCCGGCAGTTGCGGTCCGGCACTGGGCACGCGATAAATACAACCAAGAATACACACCGACGACCTTTGGGGAGGACGACAATGCAACGCGCAACATTCCTGCTGGGCGGCCTGGCTGCCGCACTGCTCGCAACGACACCGGCGAATGCACAGAACACCGTCAAGATCGGCGTGGTCATGTCCTTTTCTGGCCAGTTTGCCGATCCCGGCGCCCAGATCGACAACGGCATCAAGCTCTACATGAAGCAGAACGGCGACACCGTCGCCGGCAAGAAAATCGAGATCATCCGCAAGGACTCCGGCGGCATCGCGCCCGATGTCGCCAAGCGTCTGTCGCAGGAGGTCATCGTGCGCGACGGCGCGACCATCCTCGCGGGCTACGATCTTACGCCCAATGCGCTCGCGGCCGCCGACGTGTCGGCGCAGGCCAAGACCTTCATGGTCAACATGAACGCCGCGACCTCGGTCATCACCACCAAGTCGCCTTATATGGCCCGCACCTCCTTCACCGTGTATCAACTCAACGAGGCGCTCGGCGCCTGGGCCTACAAGAACGGCGTACGTAGAGCCTACACGCTGGTTTCGGACTTCGGTCCGGGCTGGGACGGCGAAGCGGCGTTCCAGAAGGGCTTCAAGGACGCCGGCGGCGAGATCATCGGTTCGGCGCGCTATCCAGTGGCGAACGTGGACTTCACCGCCTTCGTGCAGCGCGCCAAAGACGTCAACCCGGACGGCATCTACATTTGGGTGCCGGGCGGCCCGCAGCCGGCGGCTCTCGGCAAGGCGATTGCCGAACGCGGCATCGACAAGTCCAAGGTCAAGGTCATGGGCCAGGGCGAGTTGACTTACGAAGAGGCGCTCAAGAGCATGGGCGACGCCGGCCTCGGCCTGATCACGGCGTTCCACTACGACTACAATCATCAATCGGCGAAGAACAAGGCGTTCGTTGCCGCCTACAACGCCGAGTTCAAGCGCAATCCCGATATGTTCTCGGTCGGCGGCTACGACGGCATGCACCTGATCTACGAGACGCTGAAGAAAACCAACGGCAACACCGATCCCGACGCGCTGATCGCCGCCGCCAAGGGCATGAAGTGGGAAAGCCCGCGCGGCCCGATGTCGATCGATCCGGAGACCCGCGACGTGATCCAGACCGTCTACATCCGACGGGTGGAGAGGGTCGGCGGACATCTGGTCAACGTCGAGTTCGACAAGATCGAGAACGTCAAGGACCCGTGGAAGGCCCGTTTGCCGAAGTAGGATCGGCGGATTGATGCCGATCCGCGGCCGGCGGAAGAGACCGCAATGATCACGTCTGTGTTCGGCGTCCTGTTCGACGGGTTCGCCTACGGGATGCTGTTGTTCCTGCTGTCGGTCGGGCTGTCGGTGACGCTCGGGATGATGAATTTCGTCAACCTGGCGCACTGCAGCTTCGGCATGATCGGCGGTTACGTCACCGTCACGCTGATGAACAGCATGGGGTGGCCATTCCTGGCCACCCTGCCGGTGGCGTTCGTGGTGGCGGCGATCACCAGCGTGCTGTTCGAGCGCACCATGTTCCGCCGCCTCTACCGGGCGAGCGACCTCGACCAGTGCCTGCTCACCATCGGCCTGGTGTTCGTCTCGGTCGCCTCGGCCGCCTATGTCTACGGCACGATCCAGCAGCCGGTGAACCTGCCCTCCTATCTGCGCGGCTCCTATACCATCATGGGCGTCACGCTCGGCGCCTACCGGCTGTTCCTGATCGCCATCTCGCTGGTCATCACCGCGCTGCTCGTGCTGTCGCTCGAATACACGCGCTTCGGCGCTCAGGTGCGCGCCGCGGTCGACAACCAGCGCATGGCGCGCGGGCTCGGCATCAACGTCGATGGCGCCTTCGCCGTCACCTTCGCGCTCGGCAGCGGGCTCGCCGGCCTCGGCGGCGCGCTCGCCATCGATATCGTCGGCCTCGATCCGTCGTTCGCGCTCGCCTATCTGGTCTACGTTCTGATCGTGGTGTCGGTCGGCGGCCTCGGCTCGATCGGCGGTTCGTTCGCCGCCGCCACGCTGCTCGGCATCAGCGACATGGCGGGGAAATACTATTTCCCGGAGATCGGCTCGTTCCTGATCTATCTGGTGATGGTCGGCCTCTTGATGTGGCGGCCGGCCGGCCTGTTCGGGAGGCGCTCGTGACGAGCACGAGCGCAGCGCTCGCCGGACCGCACGAGCACCTGCGCGCGCAGGACCGCTGGCGCGCCATCGAGGTCGTGTTCTGGCTGGCGACGCTGCTGCCGTTCCTGGTCACGCCGAACTATCTGTCGCTCGCAAGCCAGGTCGCGATCACGGCATTATTCGCACTCTCGCTCGACCTGATCCTCGGCTACGCCGGCATCGTGTCGCTCGGGCATGCGGCGTTCTTCGGCTTCGGCGCCTATGCCGCGGGCATCCTGTCCAAGCACGGCTGGGGCGAGCCGCTGTCGGGGCTGCTGTTCGCCGGCATCGCGGCGGGCCTGCTCGGCTATCTGATGAGCTTCATCATCGCCCGCTTCCGGCATCTGGCGCTGATCATGATCACGCTCGGCTTCGGCCTGCTGCTGCTGGAGGCCGCCAACAGCGCGGGCTGGCTGACCGGCGGCGCCGACGGCCTGCAAGGCGTGCGGATGTGGCCGCTGCTCGGCATGTTCCGGTTCGATCTCTACGGCTTCACCGCCTACTGGTACTCGCTGATCCTGCTGTTCCTGCTGTTCCTTGTCAGCCGGCGCCTGATCAATTCGCCGTTCGGCCTGTCGCTGCGCGGCATCCGCGAGAATTCGACCCGGATGCGCGCGATCGGCGCCGAGAGCCGGGCGCATATCCGCAAGATCTACACCATCTCCGCGGCGATGGCGGGCATCGCCGGCGGCCTGCTCACCCAGACCACCGAAACCGTCTCGCTCGGCGTGCTGGATTTCCAGCGCTCCGCCGACATCCTGGTCATCCTGGTGCTGGGCGGCGCCGGAAGGCTCTACGGCGGGCTGATCGGCGCCATCATCTTCCTGGTGGCGCGCGATCAGTTCTCCGGCATCAATCCGCAATACTGGTATTTCCCGATCGGCGTGCTGCTGGTGGTGGTGGTGCTATTCCTGCCAGGCGGCATTCTCGGCGGGCTGGCGCAGATCACCGGCTCCGAACGCTTTCAGCGCATGGTGCGGCCGCTCATGGTGTGGCGAGGCAAGTCGCCATGAACCAAATCAAGACGAGCGCGCCCGTCCTCTCGACCCGCGGGCTCGATAAGAGCTTCGGCTCGCTCGTGGTCGCCAAAGACATCGAGATCGAGCTGCCGCAGGGCGTGCGCTACGCGCTGATCGGACCGAACGGCGCCGGCAAGACCACGCTGATCAACCTGATGACCGGGATGCTGCGGCCGGACTCCGGCCAGATCCTGCTCGGCGGCGAGGACATCACCGCGCTCGATCCGGAGGCGCGCGTGCGGCGCGGACTGATCCGCACCTTCCAGATCAACAGCCTGTTCCCGCATCTCACCCCGCTCGAGGCGGTGACCTTGGCGGTGTGCGAGCGCGAGGGCATCTCGCGCACCTGGTGGAAGCCGGTCTGGACCTACCACGATGCGCTGGACGAGGCCTACGACATCCTCAAGTCGCTCATGCTTGCTGCTGTGTGCCACCGCCAGACCCGCGAGCTCGCCTACGGCCAGCAGCGGCTGCTGGAGATCGCGCTGGCGCTGGCGACCAAGCCCAAGGTGCTGCTGCTCGACGAGCCGGCGGCCGGCGTGCCGCGCGAGGAGAGCGCGGAATTGTTCACCGCCATCACCAGCCTGTCGCAGGACATCACGGTCCTCTTCATCGAGCACGACATGAACCTGGTGTTCCGGCTGGCGAGCCGCATCATCGTCATGGTCGGCGGCCGCATTTTGGTTGAAGGCACGCCGGCGGAGATTTCCGCCGATCCGCGGGTGCGCGAGGTCTATCTCGGCGGGGCCGCGCATGTCTGACCAGCCGCTGCTGTCGATGAAAGACATCCGCTCAGGCTATGGCGAAGCCGTCGTGCTCGACAACATCTCGCTCGAAGTCGCCGAACGCGGCAGCCTCGCGGTGCTGGGACGCAACGGCGTCGGCAAGAGCACGCTCCTGCTCACCATCATGGGCTTCACCGCCGTCGGCCGCGGCAGCATCCTGTGGCGCGGCGCCGACATCACCGCGATGGCGCCGCATCGCCGCGCCCGCGCCGGCATCGGCTGGGTGGCGCAGGAGCGCGAGATTTTTCCGAACCTGACGGTCGAGGAGAACCTCACCGTCGCCGCGCGGCCCGGGCGCTGGGATCTCGCCTCGGTCTACGATCTGTTCCCGCGCATCCGCGAGCGCCGCCAGGCCAACGGCAACCAGCTCTCCGGCGGCGAGCAGCAGATGCTCGCGACCGCCCGCGCGCTGATGACCAATCCGGCGCTGCTGCTGCTCGACGAGCCGCTCGAAGGCCTGGCGCCGATCATCGTCGAGGAACTGGTGCGGGCGCTGAAGCGCATGATCGCCGACGAAGGCACCGCGGTCATCCTGATCGAGCAGCATGCCGAGATCGCGCTGTCGCTGACCGAGCACGCGGTGCTGCTGGAGCGCGGCCGCATCGTGCACCGGGCGCGCTCGCAGGACCTGTTGCAGGACCACGCGACGCTCGACCGCTACATCGGCATGAAGGTGGAAGGCAGCGTTTGAGTGGCGAGCGCGGCTGCGCGCACGTTCAACTGAAGCGTCATCACCGGGCCGGCGCGCAAGCGCCGCGACCCGGTGATCCATCTTTTCGCGAAAGGATGGATCGCCGGGTCAAGCCCGGCGATGACATTCGTGTCCGTTACGAAACCCGGATCACCGCGTCCTCGTACTTGCCCGAACCCATGCCGGTGTCGGCGAAGATGCCGTGGTCGGCGATCCACTTGAAGGTCTCGTCGTAGACCTCCTTGGTGTAGGGCTCGAACACCAGCCGCTCGCCCGGCCCCCAGCGCCGCGTATCCATGACGGAGTGATAGCGCTCGGGGAACTCGTTCTTGTAGTAGTGGGTGTAGAGGTCCGGCCGCAGGTCGATATCGCGCTGCGCGCGCCGCAGCGCGTTGAAGAACTTGCGCAGGTCTTCGGGGTCCGGATCGCCGTTGATCATGGTCGCGATCATGAAGGTGTTGTCGATCACCTTGCGGAAGCCGAGCTGCTCGGCCATGTAGTACGGGCCCGAGAACAGCGCCGACGCCGGCGACTTGCCCTCGATCAGGTTGTCGAGCCGCTTGAACAGCATGCCGTCGGCGAACGTCAGGTTGATCTTGTCGAAGGCCATGTAGGGCTCGAGCGACTGGATCACCGTGTAGTGGCTGCCCGACTGGTAGCCGACCGAGATCGGCACGCCGGCCAGATCCTCGGGCTTCTTGATGGCTGAATCCGCCGGCACGAAGATGCCCGACGGCGACACCGAATAGACCTCGCCGTAGAGCTTGCCCTTGCCCTTCGAGGCGGCGACGCCGACGGTCCAGTGGCAGGCGCAGCTCACGTTGCTCGGTCGGCCGGCCTCGAACGACTGCATCGCGCCGACCTTGTCGCCCTTGTAGTGGTGCGCGCCGTCGGTCGACTTCACCATTTCGCGGAAGATGTAATCGAGCCCCTCGTCCTTGAAGTAGCCCTTCTCCTCCGCCACCCACTCTTGAAGGCGGAAGTGCGGTTCGATGATGAATTTTTCCTTGGCCATGATTTTCCTCCGTTTCAATTCAGTCGGTTGATTCAGCAGCAGTCGAAACCCTCTCCATCGTCATTCCGGGACGGCGCGGAGCGCCGGGCCCGGAATCCAGGAGCGGCAGATTCGGAACGTTGCTCTGGATTCCGGGCTCGCGCCTTCGGCGCGCCCCGGAATGACCGAGCAGCATGCTCCGACACCCGCCGGGCGCGGATCATCTTGACGTGGTCGTCCATCAGCTTGCGGGCGCCGGCGGCGTCGCGAATCTCGATCAGGCCCAGCAGTTCGCGATGCACGTCGTTGACGCGCTGCGCCACCTTGGCATTGAGCGTCGGGTTGCGGCGCGGCCAGGACACATGCTGCAGCGAGATGAGTTGCACCACCAGCACGCGGTTGTGCGAGGCTTCGGCCACCGCGAGGTGGAACTCGGCTCCGAGCGCAGTGAAGCGCTCCGCATCGTCGAGGCTGGCATCCGCGTCTTCGACCAACTGCCGCAGCCGCGCGATGTCGTCGTCGGTCGCGTTCTCGGCCGCGAGCTCGGCGGCAAGACATTCGATCGCGCGCTGCGCGTCCATGATCTCGGCGACGCAGACGCCGGTGAGGTCGAGCTGCACCGCCAGCGCCTCCGCGAACAGCCGCGGGTTGCCGCGCGCGATCCGCGCGCCGCCGCCCTTGCCCATCCTGATCTCGACGATGCCGAGCGCCTCCAGCGTCCGCAGCGCGTCGCGCGCGACGATCCGGCTGACGCCGTAGCGGTCCGCAAGATCGTTCTCGGTGCCGAGGAAATCGCCGGGCTTGAGCTTCTTGCCGAACAGCGCATCGCGCACGTCGGTGACGATCTGCGACGACAGCGACGCCGAACGGCCGGGGACGAAGATGCGGCCGGGGAGCTGGCTGGCGATGGATGATCGCTGGGTGATCATGGCCTCAGGATAGGCTCGAAAGATAACCTAGTAAAGATACTATCTTATGATTTAATCACATATTTCATCTGTTATTCAGCCGCCATCGCCCAAACAAGCTACGCTTTTTTCGCCCGGTGGCCCTGCGGCAATTCCGCTTCGCCTTGCGGGCGGCGGCGTGGGATGATGCCCGCTCGCGAGCCACAGAAGCCGCCCAGGGAGCACGCCTACGATGGAATTCGGAATCCTCTTCACCTCCCACCCCAACACCGAGGCCGAGCCCTACCCGCACCGCGACGTGCATGCGCGGGTGACGGCGCAGATCGTGCGCGCCGACGAGATCGGCTTCGACTATGCGTGGGTCGCCGAGCATCACTTCAGCAACGAATACGGCATCATGCCGGACGTGTTCGTCTACGCCGGCTATCTCGCGGCGCTGACCAAGCGGATCAAGATCGGCACCGCGGTGGTGACGCTGCCGCTCGCCAATCCGCTGCGGGTGGCGGAGAACACCGCGTTCCTCGACATCCTGAGCAATGGGCGCTTCGTGCTGGGGCTGGGCTCGGGCTACCGCAAGTACGAGTTCGACGGCTTCGGCATCGACTTCGACGGCCGCCGCGACATCCAGGAGGAGGCGGTGCCGGTGCTGCTCGACCTGCTGCACAACAAGCGCATCAGCCACCACGGCAAGCACTTCACCGCGCAGGTCGACGGCGAGTACGAACTGTTTCCGCATTCGATCCAGCAGCCGCATCCGCCGATCTTCCTGGCCGGCGCGACCGAGCGCTCGATCGGCGTCGCCGCGCGCTACGGCTTCGGCCTGCTGCTGTCGAGCTGGACGCCGTTCGCCGAGCTGGCCAAGCAGGTCGCGGGCTACCGCAAGGCGCTGGACGAGACGCCGGCGAAATGGCGAAGCAACGGCTCGCGCGGCCATGTCGACGTCGCGCGCTGGGTCTATGTGGCGGAGACCGACGCCAAGGCCAAGCGCGAGAGCGAAGAGGGCATCATGAAGAACCTTGCGCATTTTTCGAGCGGCCACACCTCGGGCTATCTCG
>CAMDEB010000124.1 GCA_945893085.1 Rhodoplanes serenus
GGAAAGCGTGGACGGGCGGCGCCCGCCCTCGCTTCCAACAGGACCAACAAAAGCCGCAGACGATTCAAGATAACTGTCCTTCATGAGGGCCATTCCTTCTCGGTTCCAGTGGACAATGTGGTGTCCAAAGAAACCGGGGCCAGCTCACAAACCGATAAATGCAATGCGCGACGCAGCCTCGAAAAGCGTCTCGTCGACCATCGGAAGGGCGAACAGATGGCGCGCCGTTAGCCACAAAACGTCTGCAACCTAATGGACTAAGCCTATCTGCTCACCGTGAGTAATGACCTCATCGAACCGCATTGTGTCGCCTGATAAGCAAATCGCCAAAACCTATCCAGTTGCAGAAGTCTTCAGGCCATCTGATAAGCTTTTGTGTCTTTCATTATCAGTGGCACCCTTGCGAGGTTGGCCCTGTGACCAACCACTACGTACGAAATCGAACCCGTCTAGGCGATTCCTAGCATGCAGAAGGCCCGTATTTTCAGGATTAGGGGATTGTATCGGCAAAATATGGAAGTCCTCCTGTCTGGCTGAGCGTCTGTCCCCAAATTCCATGCAATCCGCCTGCTGAACTGAGCAACATTGTTAGCCAGAAATGACTGGCTTCTGGCCGACATCAGAGCGGTACTAACGCCATATCCAAACGCCGCGTGCGATTTGGAATCCTGCCCCGCCGGCTTGATGGCCGAGGTGGGGCTTCGGTGGTGCGACGCAACGTCGCCCTGAACCGAACCACGGAGGATTCCAATGGCTGCATCCGCGATCAAAAAGCTGACTTCAACTTCAACCACACCCGCCCCGGCCGCAAAGGTCGCCCAGAAGCCCGCTGCCAACGGCAAGATCAATAGCGCTTCCGATTCAAAACAGTCGCGGGTTATTGCGATGCTGCAAGCCCCGGCGGGGGCAACCATTGCGGGGATGATGAAAGCAACGGGGTGGCAGCAACACTCGGTGCGCGGTTTCCTCGCAGGCGTGGTGCGCAAGCGCTTGAAGCTAAGACTTGCGTCCGAGAAGGTGGATGGCAACCGCATGTATCGAATTGCGAGCGTCGGTAAGGCCAAGTCCGAGCGTCGCCGGTCGAAGACCCGGTCGCGCTAGACGCAGCCATGGCACGCGTCAGGATCGGGCCGGCATCCTCGGACCGTGAGACACTCGACGTCGAGCTCGCGCGCCTGCGTGAGCTCGACCTCGGTGCTCTTAGCAATCGTTGGCACACGCTGTTTCGGCCGAAGCCACCCGTTCACCTGCCCCGCCACCTTCTGTACCGGGTCCTGGCGTATCGACTGCAGGCCGATCAGCTGGGCGACCTCGATGCCGACAGCAAGCGGCTGCTCGACCGGGCCGAGTCTCCCGAGCAGATGGGGCAGCGCGCGGTCGACCAGGGTCGTCGGATTGCAGAGATCAAGCCGGGTACCGTGCTAGGTCGCGAATGGAACGGGCAAATGCAACGGGTCGCGGTTCTCGCCGACGGGTTTGCATGGAACGGAAAAACCTATCCGAGCCTCTCCCAGGCGGCCTTCGCCATCACCGGAACGCGCTGGAACGGGCCAAAGTTCTTCGGTCTGCGCGATAAACCAACGAAGGGAGCTACCGTATGAGAGCTAGCTCATCGAAACCGGTTCGCTGCGCCATCTACACACGCGTATCGACTGACCAGGGACTCGATCAGGACTTCAACTCCCTCGACGCCCAGTACGATGCGTCTCAGGCCTACATCCGAAGCCAGGCCCACGCTGGGTGGACGATGCTCCGGTCGAAGTACGATGACGGGGGATTCTCGGGAGGCAACACCGATCGGCCTGCGTTGCAGCGGCTGCTCGAAGACGTTCGCGCCGGGAAGATCGACATCATCGTCGTCTACAAGGTCGACCGCCTGACCCGTTCACTTACCGACTTCGCCAAACTGGTCGAACTGTTCGACAGGCACGGTGTCTACTTTGTCTCGGTCACCCAACAGTTCAACACCACCACCTCGATGGGCCGGCTGACGCTGAACGTGCTCCTGTCGTTCGCCCAGTTCGAACGCGAGGTCACGTCCGAGCGCATCCGGGACAAGATCGGAGCCTCAAAACGCAAGGGACTATGGGTCGGTGGCCTGACGCCGCTCGGCTACGACACCAAAGATCGAAAGATCACGGTCAACGAGACCGAGGCGGAGCGGGTCTGGACCATATTCCGCACCTACCTCAAGCTCGGCAGCCTCAATCTTTTGATGGCCGAACTACGCAAGCGAGGCATCACCTCAAAAGTTCGAACCCTGAAGACAGGAGAGTTCGTCGGGGGCATCCCGTTCACCCGGGGGCCGCTCGGTTATCTGCTCCGCAACCGATTCTATATCGGCGAAGTATCATTCAAGGGCGAGGTTCTGCCGGGCGAGCAGCCGGCCATCATCGACCGCGTACTGTTTGATGCAGTCCAAGCCAAGCTGGCGGAGCAGAACAACAATCATAAGACAACTAGGATGAAGTCCGAGGCGTTGCTGGTCGGACGCATCTTCGACGACCGCGGCAACCGCATGAGCCCGAGCCACGCCCGCAAGCGCGGCATCAAGTACCGGTACTATTTGTCATGCGCGCTGCTTGATGGGCGGCCCGCGAAAGCCGGATCGACGCCTCGCGTCCCGGCCGTCGAGATTGAGACACTGGTGGTTGAAGCCGTGCGGGAGCACCTCAAGCTGGGTGAGCCGGGCGACGACGCCAGCATCATCAAGGCGCGTGTGGTTCGCGTAGAGGTTCAAGCGGACCAGCTCGTGGTTCAGCTTGCCTCGACACAAAAGCCCAAGCGGGGCCGCCCAGGCGTCAGCAACACCCTTCAGATTCCCTGGCACAAAGCATCGTCGGTCGGGCGCCGTGAGATCTTGCTGCCGGACAACGGCCTGCCCCACAACCAGGATGCTCGACCCATCCGCTCCGAAACCCGCGCGACATTGGTCGCAGCGATTGCGCGCGGACGGGCTTGGCTTGACGAGATGACCGAAGATCCAAAAGCTACGACGGAGAGCATCGCCAACCGAGAGCGATGCAGCCCACGCAAAATCAACAAAACGATCTCGCTCGCATTCCTGGCACCGGAACTCGTCAAAGCCGCGATCGAAGGCAAACTCCCGCACGGCATGGGGGTCGCCCGGCTGTTCGACCTTCCCGCCGAATGGTCACGCCAGCGCCAAGTGCTCGGACTTTCCGCTCTATAACGTCTCTATCGAACCGGTCTCCGCAACCGGTCTCTGTTTTCCGGGAAACGGGATTTGGGGACCAGAGAAATCCGTGCCGGAAATGGCCCATCGCGTTTATGGGCCACCTCCAGAGACAAAGCGCTCGCGCGGAAGGCCGCCAACTCGGCGGCCTTCTCGACGCTGCGGGAAATCTTCGAGTTCGACAGAGCGAGTGGTGGGCCCGGGAGGACTCGAACCTCCAACCAGACCGTTATGAGCGGTCGGCTCTAACCATTGAGCTACAGGCCCGAACCGCAGCGAATGGCGCGGTGCATTGTATCACGCTGCCGCCCCGTAACGCAGGGGCGTGGAGCCCCTACGCGACCATCGGCAGCGCCGTCCGACTACATTTTCAATATTCGTTTTGCGTTGCCGCTGAGAATCTTCGCCTTGTCCTCGTCGCACAGCGGCACGGTCTTCATCCAGTCCACGCCCAGCGGATTGTCGACAAACGGCCAGTCGACCGCGAACAGGATGCGATCGACGCCCATCTCCTGCACGCAGCACAGCAGCGCCGGATCGGAGAAGTTGCCGCTGGTGGTGATCCAGAAGTTGTTGCACCACACGTCGCGGAAGCGCGGCTGAAACGACGCGCCCGGACGCGCCAGCGCATGGTCGACGCGCCAGACCAGGAACGGCAGCGTCTCGCCGAGATGGCCGATGATGAGCTTCAGCTTCGGATGCTTGTCGAACACCCCGGACAGGATCATCCGGATCGCGGTGGTCGCGGTCTCGACGGTGTAGCCCCAGGCGGCGCGCGCCAGCATCGGCGCGTCCTTGGCGTAATCGTCGTAGTAGGCCTCCCTCACCCGCGCATCCGGCAGGCCGGGATGGAAATAGATCGGCACGTCGAGCTTTTCCGCGCGCTCGTAGATCGGCCAGAACCGCTTGTCGTCGAGGAACACGCCGTTGGCGAGCCCGTGCAGCATGGCGCCCTTAAAGCCGTGCTTGGTGACGCACCGCTCGAGCTCGTCGGCGGCGCCCTTCGGGTCCGCGGTCGGCAGCGCGGCGAAGGCCGTGAGCCTTTTCGGGTGCGCCGCGCAGTGGGCGGCGAGCCGGTCGTTGACGCCAAGCGTCATTGCGACCGCGCTGTCGGCCGGCAGCTTCTGCGTCGAGGGCGCGCCATGCGACAGCACCTGGATGTCGATCCCGGCCTCGTCCATCTCCTTGATGCGGACATCGCCCATGTCGTAGAGGCGGCTCTGCTGCGGACCGGGCCGCCCGGACTCGAATCCGGTGTAGGTCTTCGCCAGCTCGGCGTCCCAGTAATGCTCCTCGATCGCGATGACCGGGCAATTCGGCTTCTTGAACATGGACACCCCTTCCCTGCGCTGCGGCCCGTTTCGTACCAGGGGCGCGAACGCCTGTCACGCTACAGCATGATCCGCAAAAGTGGACGCCGGTTTTCCGAAAAGATCATGCTCCAGAAGAGAGACAGGCCGAATGCCCCCCGGCATAATGGCCGCGGCATTCCCGGGAGGACACCGATGCAGGCATTCAGTCTGGCCAAAGAGCAAGAGTGGGACAGGAACAAGCACGTCGAGAAAATCCTGACCGAGCTCGGCGGCGGCGACTACACCGTCGCCTGCTGGGAGCCCGGCCAGATCAGTCCCAACCACTGCCACCCCTTTTGCACCGAGACCTATTTCTGCTTCGAAGGCGGCGGCAAGATGCGCACGCCGAAGGAGACGATCGACGTCGTGCCGGGCTCGTTCGTGGTGCATCCGCCGGGCGAGGTGCATGAGTACATCAACGGCCCCAACCGCACGATGCTGTTCCGGGTGCGGCATGGCACCGACATGAGCTCGCGTCACATCGAATGGCGCGGCCATGCCGATTTCAAGCAGAGCGCGGAAGACGCGGAGTACTACCGGAAAAATCCGCCGGGCTGAGCGGCGTCGCCCGCACCGGACGCGGCTGGCCGCGGCGTTTTGGCGCCGTCATTAACCCGGCGGCTGCGCGCCATTAAACAATGCATTAAATCCCTGCCGCTATCGTTCCCGTCCATGGAACCGGAGCGACGCACCACCGAACGCCGCGGCATTGCGCGGCAAAAGAGCTTTCTGCGCGGCCTGATCTACTTCAACAACCGCCGCAACGTGGTCGATTGCCTGGTCCGCGATATTTCTCCCTCCGGCGCCCGGCTGATTTTCTCCGACGCGGTCTCGACGCCCGACGTTCTTGATCTCTACATCCCGCAGAAGGAACAGACGCTGCGGGCGCATGTGCACTGGCGCCACGGCCAGGAGGTCGGCGTCGCCTTTCCGCCGGCGTCGGACCTTCCGGGAGACACCGGCAATCTCGCCGAGCGCGTGCAGAAGCTCGAGGTCGAGATCGCAAGCCTGAAGCGGATGCTCAAGAAGCTGAAGGCCGACGCCGCTGGTCCCGAAGCGGACGTCGCCTGACCGCGCAGCCTCCGGTCTCTCCTTTCTAGTCGCCGAGCCCCCGATCCAAACCGCCCACAGGCGCTGACGGAAACGCTTGTTCTTATTTTGTTCTCAGACTACGATGCGAGCGCTTCGCTCCCGCAGGAAGTTCCAATTCCCCAATGACGGTCTTTTCCCCGCACCAGGATGCCGCGCTCAAATCGGTCGCGGACTGGCTCAAGGCCAAGCCCGGACAGAACGACACGCCGCAGGTGTTTCGCCTGTTCGGCTATGCCGGCACCGGCAAGACCACGCTCGCCAAGCACATCGCCGAGGACGTCGACGGCAAGGTGCTGTTTGCGGCCTTCACCGGCAAGGCGGCGCAGGTCATGCGCAGCAAGGGCTGCGATCGTGCATCCACGATTCACAGCCTGATCTACAAGACGCGCGAGCACGGTGAGGAAATCCCGAGCTTCGAGCTGTGGGACGACGCGCCCGCCTCCAAGGCCAAGCTGATCGTGATCGACGAATGCTCGATGGTCGACACCGAGCTCGGGCGCGATCTGATGTCGTTCGGCATTCCGCTGATGGTGCTGGGCGATCCGGCGCAGCTTCCGCCGATCCAGGGCGGCGGCTTCTTCACCGAGGCCGAGCCCGACGCCATGCTGACCGAGGTGCACCGGCAGGCCGAGAACGATCCGATCATCCGGTTGTCGATGGACGTGCGCGCCGGCCGCAGTCTCGAGCCCGGCGTCTATGGCGAGACTCACGTCGTCGCCAAGAGCGAGCTCGACCCGCAGCGCGTGGTCGATGCCGACCAGGTCCTGGTCGGCCGCAACGCCACCCGGCGGGCCTACAACATCCGGATGCGCGAGCGGCGCGGCTTCGAAGGCACGCTGCCGGCGGCGGGCGATAAGCTGGTGTGCCTGCGCAACAACAAGCGCAAGGGGCTGTTCAACGGCGCGCTGTGGAACGTAAAGGTCGCGCCGACAGCGCGCCGCGACATCATCAAGATGCAGTTACTGCCCGATGACAGCACCGGTGGCCGCGGCGTCAAGGTTTCGGTGCGGCCGGAATGCTTCACCGGCGCAATCGAAAAGATCGAATGGCCGTTGCGCAAGCGCTACGACGAATTCGACTACGGTTACGTGCTGACCGTCCACAAGGCGCAAGGCTCGCAGTGGGACGACGTCGTGCTGTTCGACGAATCCGCGGCGTTCCAGGAGAGCCGCCAGCGCTGGCTTTATACTGGTGTCACGCGGGCCGCGAAGCGGCTAACGGTTGTGATGTAACAAAGCAACGCTGGCCGCTCTCTCACCGTCATGCCCGCGCTTGTCGCGGGCATCCACGCCTTTAGGTACTATCGGCAAGACGTGGATGGCCGGGACAAGCCCGGCCATGACGAAAATGGAGAAACGCAGCCATGGCCGCTCAATTTCCCTCGACGATCGAATCCCGCCTGCGCGCGATCGAGGACCGGCTGGAAATCTACAACCTGATCGCGAGCCATCCGCCGGCCGCCGATACCGGCGCCGACTACTACACCCGCGCGGTCTATCTCGAGGACGGCGAGATCGATCTCGGCGGCGGCAAGACCCGCACGGGCAATGAGGCGATCGGCGCGAGCCAGTCGTCGGCCGGACACATGGCCGCGGTTAACGGGGGACTCGCGCATTTCGCGGGGCTTCCGCGGATCGATCTGCACGGCGACGAAGCGATCGTCACCTCGTATCTGCAGATCCTCACGCCGCATCCGACCGCGGAGCCGCACGAGGTGCCGCATCACGGCAGCAGCAAGGGCTACCGCATCCACCGCGTCGGCGCCAACCGCTGGGAGCTCAAGCGCACCGCCGGCGGCTGGAAGATCAAGCGCCGCACGCTGCGCTCGCTCGACGGCTCGGAGCCCGCGCGCGAGATTCTGCGCGGCGCGCTTAAGGCGTTTGCCCCGCCGGCATGACGACGACGTCCGCCGCCTTCGCCTGTCGCGGCTTGCGCTTGCGGGGAGAATTTTTCTTGTCGTCGGGGTTGAACATACCGGCCAAGAGCGACAGCGGATTACCCGCCGGCCTTGCGGGCCCCACGTCCGACGCTATCGGAGCGTTGTCGCTTGCCCGCACGCTGCCGTGCGAGGCGACCTGATACGGCGAGAAGCCCTGTCGCTTCGCCGAATGGTAATAGCCGCGCTGATAGTTCGACACGGCGCGGTCGGCGTTGCCGCCCGCCGCGCGATAGGCGCCGGCGAGATACTTCACCGCGTAGGCCATGTTGGTGTCGGTATCGAGCAGGCCGGCGCCGTCGCCGCGATAGCCCATGGCGCGCGCGGTGCCGAGCCTGATCTGCATCAGCCCATAGTTGCCTTTGCTGACGACGCGCGGGTTGCCGCGGCTCTCGATCCGGATCACGCGGCGCACCAGGCTTTCCGGCAGGCCGTTGGCGGCCGCGTGCTTGGCGATCAGCGCATCGTGGCCGTCCTGCGCCGCGGCATCGCGCGGCAGCGCGAACAGCGCCACCGTCAGACCAAGACTGGAAACCACCGACAAAATCCACAGCGAACGTCGCATCATGTCCTCCGAGAACCCGCCCCTTGCCTGGCATCCATAGGGAAGTCAAATCCGGCAAAACGCGGGCGAAAGTCCAAGCCGATAAGTCACGCGAGCCCAAAACATTCCGAAAAGGTGCTAGAACGGCACCGTTCCGAGCGACCTCCCTCACCCAGGACTTCCATCCCCAGGACTTCAAAACGATGAAGGAAAACGTCAAGCGCGTGTTCCATGTGCGCTATCTGGCCCATCCCTGCTACGCCGAGATCATCGCGCAGCGGCCGGAAATCCGGCTCGACAAGCTCGAGGCCGACGCAGCCGACGCAGCCGCCGGACCGATCCTCGCGGCCGCCCACGCCTACCAGATCAGTTCGGCGCGCGATGAGACGCCGGTGAAATACCATGCCCACAAGGAGCTGCTGGCGCGCACGCCGAAGCTGCTGATCGTTTCGACCGGCGGCGCCGGGTTCGACACGGTGAACGTCAAGGACTGCACCGAGGCTGGCGTGCTCGTGGTCAACCAGTCCGGCGGCAACGCCGAAGCCGTGGCCCAGCACGTCCTCGCCATGGTGCTGATGCTGTCGAAGCAGATCGTGCAGACCAATCACACGCTGCGCGCCGGCACCATGAAGGACCGCAACATCTATACCGGCAACGACGTCAACGGCCGCACCATCGGCATCGTCGGCTTGGGCAATGTCGGCCGCCGCGTCGCCGAGCTTTGCCGCGGGCTGTTCGACATGCAGGTGATTTCCTACGACCCCTATCTCGACGAGAAGACCATGGCCTCGCGTGGCGCGACCAAGGTCACCCTCGACGAGCTGTGCCGCCGCGCCGATTTCATCTCGATCAACTGCCCGCTCGATGACGGCTCGCGCCGCATGATCGGCGCCGCACAGTTCGCGCTGATGCAGAAGCACGCCTACTTCATCAACACCGCGCGCGGTTTCATCCACGACGAGAAGGCCCTGGAGGACGCCTTGCGGAGCAAGGCGATCGCCGGCGCCGGCATCGACGTCTGGGACAAGGAGCCGCCGCCGGCCGACCATCCGCTGTTGAAGTTCGACAACGTGATTGCAAGCCCGCACACCGCCGGGGTCACCAAGGAGGCGCGCCAGAACATGGGCAAGATCGCCGCCGAGCAGATGATCATGATGCTGGACGGCAAGCGCCCGCCGCGGCTCATAAACCCGGACGTCTGGCCGAAGTATCAGAAGCGGTTCGAGGACATTTTCGGAACCCGGCCGGAGGGCTGAGCGATGGCTTTGACCAAGACCGGCATCTGCGACTTCGGCTGGAAGGCGCATGACTTCAAGCTCCCGGGCGTCAACGGCGAATTCTGGTCGCTCGGCGACGTGCGCGGCTCGAACGGCACGGTGGTGGCCTTCATCTGTAACCACTGCCCCTACGTGAAGGCGACCGTTGGCCGGCTGGTGGAGGAGGCGAACGCGCTGCAGCGCATCCACGTCGGCATGATCGCCATCATGGCGAACGACCCGGCCGACTACCCGGAGGATTCGTTCGACAACATGAAGGTGTTCGCGCGCAAGCACGGCTTCACCTTTCCGTACGTGATCGACGAGACGCAGGGGGTGGCGCGGGGCTACGGCGCACAGTGCACCCCCGATTTCTTCGGCTTCAACGCCCAGGACGAGCTGCAATACCGCGGCCGGCTCGATGCCTCGCGGACGGCGCTCATACCGAACGCAAGACGCGAGCTGTACGAGGCGATGAAGCAGGTGGCCGAGACCGGGCATGGGCCGCAGCAGCAGACCGCGAGCATGGGCTGCTCGATCAAGTGGCGGGGGTGACGCGCCAGCAATGCGAAACGGCGGCATCTGATATGCCGCCAACCGGACACACGTTTGCATTGCGGCATTTTTTGGGGCAAACCCCTGCGCGGGCAGGCGGCAAGACCCGCAACAGGACCAATGAAATGGCTCGGAAACCCGGTACCCGCACCGACTTTGTGCTGTTCGACGTGCTCTACGAGGACGGCTCGCAGCGCTCCAACCGCAAGGTTCCGGCCTCGGTGCTGGGCGGCCTCGACGGCGACGACGTCGCGCGCACCATCATCGAGGAGCAGGACCAGGCGATCGCCGAGAAATCCGGCATGGCGCGGCTGGCGATCAAGAGCGTCAGCCGGTCCGGCGAGAAGAAGAAGTAGCGGCCAGGATATTCGCGGCGACAGGGGGGAACCATGCGCCATCGATTGTTGCAGATGCTGACCGCCACGGCCGGCCTTGTGCTCTTGGGGCTCGCACATCCCGCGCACGCCGACGCGATCGACGGCGACTGGTGCCGCGCCGACGGCAAGCGCATGTCGATCCGCGGGCCGCAGATCGTCACGCCGGGCGGCATTCAGACCAGCGGCGACTACAGCAGGCATTTCTTCTCCTATGTGATCCCGACGGGCGAAGCCGGCGCCGGCGCCACGGTCTCGATCCAGTTGCTCGGCGAATACCTCGCGCATGCGCGGCAGGGCAGCGCCGACGCACCGGTGCAGGAATGGCGGCGCTGCCAGCCCGGAGTGAGTTGAACGACGGAGAACTGCCATGCCGAAGGCCTACTGGGTCACCTGCTACCGCTCGATCTCCGATCCCGACAAGCTCGCGGCCTATGCCAAGCTGGCGCCGCCGGCGGTGCAGCCGTTCGGCGGCCGCTATCTGGCGCGCGGCACTGCCGCTGCGGCCTATGAGTCGGGCCAGCAGGAGCG
>CAMDEB010000125.1 GCA_945893085.1 Rhodoplanes serenus
GCGGGCTGAGTGCGTAGAGGATGGCATTGTGGATGGCGCTAGGCCCGCCGGCATTGCCGCTTTCCGAACCGCCCTTCACGCCAAGCGGATTCGATCGGGTGGGGATCTCGATGTAATCCGTGCGGATGGACGGCATGATGTTTGCGCGCGGCATGGCGTAGTCCAGGAATGAGCCCGTGAGGAGTTGGCCGCTGGAGGGCTCGTAGTAAACCCGCTCGACCAGCATTTCGCCCGCGGCCTGGCACAGCGAGCCGTGCATTTGCCCGGTGATGGTGAGGGGATTGATCACCACGCCCGCGTCGCAGACAGAGGTGCAGCGGTCGAGCTTAACCATGCCGGTGTCCGGATCGACCTCCACTTCGGCGACGACGCAGCCGTTGGGAAAATTTCCGGGTCCCGAATATCCGCCGACGCCGTCGAGGCCGACGCCCAATTCCGGCGGCATGTCGGCGGCGGCGTAGCAACGCCGCGCCAGCTCCGTCAGCGTCACGGTGCGGTCGGTCCCGGCGATGCCGAAGCGGCCATCCCTGAATTCGATGTCTGCGGCGCTCACCTCCAGCATCCATCCCGCGAACCGTTTGCCCTTCTCGATGAGGTCGTCGGCGGCGAGCCGCAGCGCTGATCCACCCATGGTGGCGCTGCGCTCGGCGAAAGTGCCGCGGCCGAACAGCACGCGGTCGGTGTCGCCCTGGAACATCCGAACCTTATCGAACGGCACGGCCAGCCATTCCGCGAGCATCAGCGCGTACATCGTCTCGTGACCCTGGCCGGATGACTGCGTGCCGGCGTAAAGCGCGATCGTGCCGTCCGGCGCCACCCGAATTTCCATCCGCTCACTGAACAGGCTCGATGCGGCCGGCAGGATGTAGACGCCGACGCCGAAACCGCGCAGGAGGCCACTTGCCTTGCTTGCGGCGCGGCGGGCGGCAAAACCGTCACGGTCCGCCAGTTCAAGCGAACGGTCGAGCACGCGTTCGAATTCACCGCAATCGATCGTGTATCCGGCCGGCCCCTTGTGCGGCATGGCCGATGCCGGGATGAGATTGCGGCGGCGCAATTCGATCGGATCGATACCCATCTCGCGCGCCGCGTGGTCCATCATCTTCTCGAGGAAGAGCTGGTTCTCCGGTTTGCCCGTGCCGCGATAGACGCCGACCGGACAGGTATGCGTGAACACGCCGTCCACGACGACGTGAAAGTGGGGAATCCGGTAAACGCTGCATGGGCGCGAGGCGTTTGCCGCGGGATTTCCGGCGGACTGGTTGAGGTACGCCCCGACGTTGACTGTGACGGTGGTCCTTATCGCCAACAGGCGACCGTCGCTGTCAAAGGCCGCATCGCCGCAGTCCAGACGGTCGCGGCCGTGCAGATCCGACATGATCCCTTCGCTGCGCTCAGCAGTCCATTTCACCGGCCGCCCGAGCTTCTGCGACGCCCACAGCAGGCACGCGTCTTCCGGATAAAGCGCACCTCGCTGGCCGAAGCCGCCACCGATGTCGTTCGCGACGACCCGCACGTCGGTGTTGGGGACGTGCAGCACCGAGGCGATTGAATCCCTCATCCGGTGGAGTTGGCCGTTTCCCGTGTACAGCGTGTAGCGCCGCGTGCCGCTGTCCCAGTGGCCGGCCGAGGATCTCGGCTCCATCGTATTGCCGGCGATACGCGGATAACGCATCGCCACTGTGACGACATGGGCCGCCTGCGCAAACGCCGCATCGGCCGTCGCGCGGTCGCCACGCTCGAAGTGGAAACACGAATTGCCGCCTGCCTGGGGCCAGACCCAAGGCACGCCACCGGACAGTGCTTCCTCGACTGAGACCACGCATGTCAACGATTCGTACTCAATGTCGATCAGTTCGGCCGCGTCCTTGGCCTGATGCTTTGTCTCCGCGACGACCATGACCACACGATCACCGACATGGCGGACGTGATCAATCGCCAGCAACGGGAATGGCGGTAGGAAGCTCGTCCGTCCCGCCGGGGGCGATGCGACGGCCGTGCAGGGGATGCTGCCAAGCCCTTCGCGCGCCGCGTCCTCGCCGGTCAGCACCGCAATCACGCCAGGCGCCGCGAGCGCGGCCGCGATGTCGATCAAGCGGATGCGCGCGTGCGCATGCGGCGAGCGGAGAAAATGCGCGTGCGTACAATTCGGCAGAGCGACGTCGTCGGTGTAGCAGCCGCGCCCGGTGACCAGCCGTTCGTCCTCGAGTCGCGGAGTCGGCGCGCCGATCCATGACCGGCGGGCAGCCGTCTCGCCGCGACCGGCGCCGGACGCGCGCCTTTCGCTCTCTACGGTGATGTTCGAGGGCATGGCTTATCTCCGCAATCGGCAGACCGGACGATCGGCGTCGCCAGGAGCTCCAGCGTTGCAGGAGCCCGCATCTGCAGCATTGAAGATTGACTATGGCATCGGCCGTCACCACGGTGATCCGCAGTGGTCGCGGAGTTGTCGTGAGTTTGAGGGCTGTCGACCGCGCTTGTCGAGATCATTCCGGGTTGATGGAAGGAGCGGGATTTATGGAGCATATTCTTCTGGTCGTCCATGCGCATCTTAATACCTACTGACGGGTTGTCAGCGACAAAGCTGCACGGTGTGGCCTGGAATGCCGCCGAGGAGTTGCTGACGCTCGACGGGCACACGCACGGCCAGAAGTCACTTTACCGTCCGCGCGAGCTTTTGGACTGGATGAGCCGGAATGCGGTAGATCGGGCGTGGATTTCGCTGCCGCCATTCGGCTATCGGCACGCAATCGATGCAGCGCAGGCGCGCGAGTGGACGGGGTACGCGAACCGCGGACTGCTTGCGCTCGCGAACCGTTTTCCGGATCGGTTTCAACCGCTGTTTCATCTTCCCGTAGACCATCCGCCGCTGGCAGCTGATGTCGCCGGCCATTGGATCGCCCAGGGCCACCCGCGTTTCGCCATGGCTGCCGGCGACGGAGCGAAAGTCATGCTGTCGGACAAAGCTTATGAGCAGCTTTGGAGCGTGCTCGATGCGGGGCGCGCGTTCCTCTTTTTGCACCCTTCTGAATGCGGCGATCCGCGGCTCAAGCCATTTCACCTGCACAATCTCATCGGCAATCCGACGGAGACGGCGATCGCTGCCTCGCACCTCGTGCTGGCCGGCGTAATGGACCGTCATCCCAATCTTCGCATCTGCCTGGCGCACGGCGGCGGGACGACGGGGGCGGTGGCTGGCAGGATCGAGCGCGGCCGACTGACCGGCAGGCCTGGCATCGACAAGCACAAAACAAACCTGCGGGATAAGTTTCGGCGGTTCTGTGTCGACTGCATCGTACACGATGCGGACGCGATGCGGCTGACGGCCGAAAGTCACGGAGCCGAGCACATCCTGTTCGGCTCGGACTGGCCGTTCGGTATGGGGATGCCGGAGCCGCACGCGCAACTCGCCGGTCTCGATCCCGCATTCCGGCGGGCAATTTTCGCCGACAACGCGCGTCAACTCGGGCTCCTGGCGCAGGACGATACGCCGGTAGCCACCGAACCCGCAGTCGCGCGCTGAACGCAGCGACGCGGGCGATTGGCGTACTTCAGCCGCGCGGTCGCGAGCCGTTCAATTGGGCAGCCAGGCCAGAGCGCGGATTTCGTTGATGCGGCGCTTGATCACGGTCCAGTTTTTACCGCCATCCGTGCTGCGGTAGAGTTGCCCGAGTGTCGCCGCGGCGAAAACGAGATTCGGATCGGTGGGATGCACGGCGAGGAAGTAGACCGAGCTCTCGACTTCGCCCGGGAGCTTCACGTCCTTCCAGGTCTTGCCGTAGTCTTCGCTGCGGTACACGCGGCCCGCGACTCCTGGCGATCCCTCGCCGTTGGTGACGAACATGACCGGGCTTTCGTCGGAACTCTGTACAATGCTGCGGGTGTACTGCCATGGCGAGTCGAGCATGATCTGCTCCCAGCTGTCGCCGTCGTTCCGCGTGGCATAGAGGCCGCGGTTCGAAGTCGCGAACACCAAACGGGAGCCGTTGCGGACGATGGCGAGGCCGTGGATGTCCTCGGTCTTGAAACCGTTCGAGATTCGCTTCCAGGTCTTGCCGCCGTCGAGACTGCGCCATGCGCCGTCGATTTCGACACCCGCGAACACGGCATTGGAATCATGTGGATCGAACACGATCTGGGTGACGCGCGTCCAATGCCTGGCGATCGGCCGGTTGGGCTTGGCGGCCATGACGGGATCGTCGCGGAATCCGCTGCTGACATGGGGCTTGAACGGCAGGTTGAGGTTGACCCAGTTCTCGCCGCCGTCCTCGCTGCGATAGATCGCGCCGGGCTGTGTGCCGGCGAGAATGACGTCCGGATTGTCCGGCTTGACCGCGAGAGCCGTCACCACTTGGCAATCGGTCGGTGCCGGCAGCGGCACGAACTTGCTGGTCTGGGGTTCCCAACGATAGATTCCGCTGTCGGTGCCGATCAGCAGCCCCTTCGGCGATTCGGCGAATGCCCAAACACGGCTGCCGCTGTAGAGCCCTGTGCTGGTCGGCATACGGGTGAGCGTTTCACCGAGGTCCGGGCTGTGCCAGATCGACAGCCCGTTGGTGGCGACATAGAGATGCGGCATTTCCTCACCCTTTCCCTTATTCTAGCGCGGCGGTTGCTCTGTTTGTTTGCGCGCGACGATTGTTCTTTGACTAGCGCACCAGCAGGAATTCTTCAATGGCACGGGTGAAGGCCTGCGGCTGTTCGGTATTGGAAATGTGCCCTGCATTCACAATCTCGACATACGCCGATGTCGGGAGAGTCTCGTGCATCTGCCGCGTGAAGCCCGCCGCCGTCACATCCTTGTCGCCGGCAAGGAACAGCGTCGGACGAGCCAGGGTATGGATCGTCGAGCGGAATTCGTGGTTGCCGATTGCTGCCGCGCAACCGATGAACCCATTGACCGGCGTGTTGAGGATCATGCCGCGTACAACATCCACGTGCGGCGCATTCGACTTCAGTGCATCCGGCGTCATCCACCGCTGCACCAGCGATTCCGCTACTGCTGCCATCCCACCTTTGGCGACGAGCGCGATGCGCTCCTCCCATTGCTGATGGCTCAAAGGCGTGGAGGCTCCCGAGGAGTCGCATAGCGCGATCCGGTCGAGACGGTTCGGCTCGCGGCCGACGATCTTCACTGCCGTCGCGGCACCCATGGACAGGCCGACGAAGTGCGCCCGCTCGATC
Source organism: Rhodoplanes serenus (assembly GCA_945893085.1). GTDB lineage: Bacteria > Pseudomonadota > Alphaproteobacteria > Rhizobiales > Xanthobacteraceae > Z2-YC6860. Next base: position 5,185 of record CAMDEB010000125.1, read on the forward strand.
GACAGCGCATTCAGCAACCCCAGCGTGTCATCGGCAAGGAGATCGAATGTGTAGCGACCGGGCGGCGCGTCGGTCTGCCCGTGGCCACGCTGATCGTATCGGAGAATGCGGAAGAATTGTCCGAGACGCGCCACTTGAGGATCCCAGATCGTGAGGTCCGTAACCAGAGGATTGCTCAGGACGAGCCACGGCCCGCTCTCCGCACCGTCGATCCGGTAGTGGATGGAAATGCCGTTCGCTTCGATACGCATCAAATTCGCTCTCTTTGTGGTCTTGACGCGCAGCCAGCGCTTCGTGCGGCGCGCCGACTGACGCCATGTCTGCTGCGTGCGCCGCTCTTCCTACACCAACAGCTGCGGACCGCGCGACCATTCGGTGCGAATGCCGCACCAACGCAAAGCCCCACCGTCGCAGTTGGAGAAAAGTCAGAAATAGATTGACGAAGTCGAGATAGAGCGCAAGAGCGCCAATTATCGCCTTCTTGCCGGCGACGACCGAATCATGGCTGCCACGGAGATCTCCTTGATATGTTAAGTATCATAGGCTGTAAGCGCGATGAACACGATGACACCGACGAGTTCAATCGCAACCTGGAGCGGGCTCGAGGCGAAAAGTAAATTCATCAGGCCGGTTATAACAAGAGCGACGAGGCCATTAATAGCAGCGAGCCGGAGCGCGAAAGATCTTTGCGAGTTGCATAATCATAAGCACTCATCGCCGCGAAGGTGCCGGCGGTTATGAAGAACGTGCGCGCGACACTCGCGCCCGCGTAAACCTCGAAAATCTCTGATAGAGATAGCCCAACCAGTGACCACCTGAGAGATTCCTGCTGCGAAATAGAATTGAAGTGGGCACAATGCGGCAGCTCATCGTGGCCTCGTTCGGGGTTGGGACACCGCGAATGTCGCAATCACAGCCCGTCGCATTGGCATTCGTGTCGGATAGGGGACATCACATGATCCATCGGCTCCTGGTTCTTCTGGCCGCTTCAGTCTGGTGTAGTGCCGCGAATGCCCAGTCGAACCCGCCGGAGACGCAGTGGCCCGATCGGCCGATCCGCGTGATTGTGCCGTTCCAGCCAGGCGGCATCGCCGACGTCATCATGAGAATTGTCGGGCAAAAGCTCGGTGCTCGGCTTGGCCAGCAGATCGTGGTCGAGAATCGCGTCGGTGCGGGCGGCAAGGCCGGCACCGAAGCCGTGGCTCGGGCGGAGCCCGACGGCTATACGCTGGGTTTTGCCAACACCAGCACGCACGCCATCGCCCCAAGCATGACGGCGAATCTGACTTTCGATCCGGTCAAGGATTTCGCGCCGGTGGCCATGATCGGCAATTCGCCGTTTGTGCTCGCGATCTATCCGGGTCTGCCGGCCAAGACGGTCCAGGAACTGGTTGCGCTGGCGAAATCAAAACCACGCTCGTTGAGCTTTGCATCCGCGGGAACAGGAACGTTGGCGCATCTGGCCGGCGTGCTGTTCGAGCGATTGGCGCACGTCGAGATGGTCCATGTGCCCTATCGCGGCACTAATCAGGCCATGGTCGATCTGATGGAAGGGCGGATCGATAGCCAGTTCGCCACCATCCCTCCGACCCTGCAATACATCCGCACGGGAAAGATGCGCGCTTTGGGTGTCACCGGCGAAAAGAGGTCGCGAGCCCTGCCGGATGTTCCGACCGTCGCTGAGGGCGGCGTCGCCGGCTACGAATTATCCCTGTGGCAGGCGATCGTTGCGCCGGGGGCGGTTCCTCGGGCGATCGTCGCGCGACTGAATCGCGAAATCATCGAAATTCTGAAAGAGCCCGACACGATCGAGAAGCTGGATGGACTGGGCGTCGAGTCCGAGCCTGGTACATCCGAAGCGCTTGGCAGCCGAATCAGCGCCGATATCGTGAAATGGCGCGATGTCATCAAGGACACCAAGAGTAATCCGTGACGCTCCAACGCCGGCCCGCGCGAACCGCGCCGCCCCGTTTGAGAGTGCCCGCGCGGACGACCTGTCGCAGAATCAACCCTGACGAAGAGCCGATGACCAAAATCGTTGTTGAAGAAGACGCATTCCTCAAATGCATCGCGGTCATTCTGGATCCCGACACGCCGGACGAGTATCGGCACGCCGTTGCCGACTGGTTCTCGCCCGACGAGCCGGATTTCCTGGGCTGGGTCCGGCAGGTGCAAGGCCGCTATCCTGGCCTGTTTCCGGCCAAGGTGGTAATGCCTGGGAGCGATGACGAGTTTCGCCATCACTTGGCCGATGCCGACGCCGTGATCGTGGAGCGGATGACGATCGGCCCCGCCGAGCTCGATGTCGCAAAGCGTCTGAAGGTCGTTCAGAAGTTCGGGCACATCGTCAACAACATCGATGTGGTCGCATGTCAGGCCAGGGGGATCGCGGTCGAAGTCCATCGCCGCCGCATCAACATCGCCGTTGCCGAGCACGCCTTCGCGCTGATGATCGCGCTGTCGCGCCGGCTTAACCAGCTCAACGGTGTGATCGACAGCAAGCGCCTGCATGAGGCCGGCTATGACACGAGGCCGTTCGATCGCCGCTACACCGGCAATTCGAACTACGGCAGGATCGGAGGCGTGATCCCGATGAACGGCGCCGTGTTCGGCGCGCTCGGGCTCGGCGAAATCGGTCGGGAGGTGGCGAGCCGCTGCGCGGCCTTTGGCATGACCATCCTCTATCACCAGCGCACCCGGATGACCCCGATCGAGGAATGCGTCTATGGCGCGACCTACGTTTCGCTCGGCGAACTGCTGGAGCGGTCCGACTATGTTTCGGTCCATCTGCCGATCAACGCATCGACCCGAGGCCTGATCGATCGGGCGGCGTTTCGGCGCATGAAGCGTGGTGCTTACCTCGTCAACGTCGCCCGGCCTGACATTATCGAGCGCAGCGCATTGATGGAGGCGCTGGACGAAGGCCGGCTTGGCGGATTCGCATTGGACGTCGGCTACGAACAGCCCGGCCGCCCGGATGAGCCGCTGCTCAAGTACAAGAACGTCATTCTCACGCCATATATCGCCCCAGGAACGCGCCAGAACGGCATGAAAGATGTCGAGGAAGTGTGCTTCAAGATGTGGCGCCGGTTGGCGACGCAAGTGTCGTAGCCGAACCGCGTCGGCGTTCGGTCGAGAGCCGTCAACCCCGCGCAGCCCCAGCCGTGAGCAACTTCACTGATTGGTGGAAAGCCCGATCGCCTTGAGGACCGGGGTCCATTTCGAAATTTCGGTTGCCACGAACGTGGCTGCAAACTCGGGGCCTCTGCGCTCCGGTGTCGCCACGCTCAACCCGAGCCGTTCCATTCGTGTGCGCACGGAAGGCGTGTCTAGGGTTTCCGAGATGGCGGCGTTCAATCGTTGGACAATCGATGGCGGTGCGTTTTTCGGCAGGAAGATGGCATTCCAACTGAACGCATTGAAGCCCTTCATGCCTTGCTCGTCTGCCGTCGGAACGTCCGGAAGTTCGGTGCTTCGCTCGTGCGACAGAACGGCGAGCGCCTTCACGGTCTTGCCCTCGATCTGCGGCTTTGCCGTTGCAAACCCGTCGCACATGTAGTCGATCCGCCCCCCGATCAGGTCCTGCATCGCCAGCGACGTGGCGCGATACGGAACGTGCGTGACGTTGACGCCAATGGTCATGTTGAGCAGCGCGCAAGCCACGTGGGTTCCGGAGGCGGCGCCGGCAGAGCCAAACTGCATTTGGGCCTGATGGGCCTTGGTGTAGTCGATGAATTCTGCGAGCGTGTTGACCGGAATATCCTTCCGGACGACCAGGGCATAGCCGCCCTCCATGATCATGCTGATCGCGGTGAAGTCGGTCACCGCGTTGTACAGCGGCGTCTTGTAAAGGATCTGACTGAACGTCTGGGTCCCGCTGGTGCCGACCGACATCAGGTATCCATCGGCGGTTGCCTTCGCCAGCCGGTTGAGAGCCGTCAGGCCTCCGGCGCCGCTGACATTCTCTATGATGACCGGTTGTCCGAGCACTTCCCCAAGCCTCGGCGCCAGGACGCGGGCCACCGCGTCCCCGGGCCCGCCCGCAGCATACGGAACGAGCAACGTGATGGGGCGCGTGGGCCAATCGTCAGCCCTGGCAATGGCTGCAGATGCCAGAATTCCGCACAGAACGCCTGCCGCCACGCCACGGCGCATTACAAGCTCCAGCAGGATGGAGCAATAGTTGCGGAGCCGGCGCAATGCGGAGCAATCCCGGTCCTTATCCTGAACGATCGAGGTCATGGACCATCTCTCCACGGATCGGAAAAGAACGTCGAGCGCGTTTTCCACCAGGGGCTGGCATATCATCGAGGGGCATCATTCCGCGGCGGTTTGGGAAGCCAGTTCCATGCTCCGGACATGCTGTTCCAGTTTGAAGACCTTCACCGCATTGTCCCAGAGAATGTTCTTTCGTTCCTTGGCCGTCAGGTTCGCGTCGTCCAGGACCTTCATTCGCATCTTGTGCAGCGTCGTCGGTACGCTGATCCACCGCCAGGTAGCGGACCAGTCGGTCCCGAACAGAATGCGCTCCGAACCGATTTTGTCGATTGCAAAGCGCAGATGTTCCGGACTGGTGCCGATGACGTCGAAGTACACGTTGACGTTGCGCATCGCGACGGTCATCGCGCTGTCGAAGTAGCGCCCGATTCTTCGCCCCATCTTGGCCAGGATGATTGGCACCTTGGGATGGCGCTGGGCAACTTCATCGACCCAGAGCGGATCGCCATAAAACAGGCCGCCGGGAAACTGCGTCCACGCTGTCGGAAACTGGATCGGAACCCCGTGCTTCTCGATAACGCGCATGATGCCGCTTAAGTCCTTGGCGATCTTCTCCGGATGGATCTCATTGGTCAGCGAGCGCGCCATAATCTCGCCTACGCCTTTCATCTGCAGTTTCGTCAAGCAGCGCTCGATTTCCTCCGGCGCCCGTTCTCGAAACTCGCTCGGATCCTCGTTGTAGCCTCCGGCCTGTTGGTCCGTCGCAAGTCGTGCCAGTGCCCATAGACGGCCAGGATGCCGCCTGGCGGCGTCCGCGACCATGTCATTGCTGACTTTGCCGGGCCGGGCCTGGACAAGCGCGAGCGTCACGCCGTTCTTATCCATGTCGGCGATCAGCGCATCCGAGTTATCGATCGGTGCTTCGGTGACGCTGCATTTGTAAAGCTCCGGATGACGGGTTCGGAACGCGATGAGGTCTTCTGTCGTTCGGATCTGCTGGCTCAGATCTCCATACGAAGGAAAGCTGCAGACATGCACATGGGTATCGATGATCATGCTCGTCTCCGGTATCATTTTCTCCGGCGTGGCCGCCTGACGGTCAAGCAGAAGCAGGAGGCCACGCCTGCTGTGTCCGACGCAGTCCCATTCCAAAGATCAGTCCAAACAATACTATGCCGGTCTATTTGCTACAATGGACATCGGTTGTTCCGACATTTCATCAACGCGTCCGGATGTTCCGATCGATGAAGGCGCCGGGGAATGTCCCACTCTTTGTTGAGAATCGCTCAGCAAGCGTGCCCGGTTCTGACCCTATGCGGCCTTGGCGTGCAGTTCAAGGTTTGGCCTGATGGCGTGCCTGGCCTGGTGGGCCAGTAGAGCCGCCCGCAGGATTGGCAGTT
>CAMDEB010000126.1 GCA_945893085.1 Rhodoplanes serenus
CGCCGCCGGTAGGTGACCGGGATGCGGCCATGCCATCGCTCGGCCAGCGCGGCGAAGCTTTGCTCTTCGACCACGGCAACATCGGCCATGCCGGTGTCGCTCAGCACATAGAGATGGAAGCGATCGGCGGCGCCGGCGGAGGTGATGTCGCGCAGCATGGCGTCGAGATTGCGGATCACCCGGTCCGGCGGCTCGTTGCGCACGCACATGACGATCGCGGTCGAGGCCGTGATCGGCGCGTCGTTCGTCACGCGCGCTGCGATCGGCAAAACGGTCGCGACCGGATCGCGCGCAAACCGCATGATGAAGAAGCCGATGGTGGCGTTCCAGAACCCAATCACCGACCAGGGCATGGTGGCCGCGAACAGCGCCAGCAGGACGACATCCAAGGCGCCGAGGCCGCCGGCTGACAGCGTCCGGGCGGCGAGCCAGAGGAGGCCCGCGATGGTTAACAGCACCAGTGCCGTGAACAGTGCCCGGCGGCCGACAATTCTCTTGTCGGAACCGCTACTTAGCGCAGTATTGGGGAGCGGGCGTTCGAGCACGCGAAACGAGGTCCTTATCCCTTCGGTCGGGGCAGGATATAGCGGGGTGCGGGGCGCAAAGTCCAACACCAGGCAAGGCACGGGGCAGGGGTTCGTGGCGGGGGGCAACGAAACGGCGCAGGCGCTCTGGTATGTCGGCCCCGGCCGGGCCGAGATCCGCGAGGACCGGCTACCGCCGCTGGCGCCTGGCGCGGTGCGGGTGCGGGCGCTGCATGGCGCCGTGAGCCGCGGCACCGAGGCGCTGGTCGCCGCCGGCCGCGTGCCGGAGAGCGAATATCAGCGCATGCGCGCGCCGTGCATGGGCGGCGCGTTTCCGTTTCCGGTGAAGTACGGCTACGCCACGGTCGGCCGGGTCGAGGCCGGACCGGCTGACCTTCAAGGCCGCACGGTCTTCACGCTGCATCCGCACCAGACGTTGTTCGACATGCCAGCCGATGCGGTGGTGCCGCTGCCGGACGGCGTGCCGGCCGAGCGCGCGATTCTCTCGGCCAACATGGAAACCGCGCTCAACGCCACCTGGGATGCGGGGCCGGGGCCTTACACGCGCATTGCGATCGTCGGAGCGGGAGTCGTCGGCGCGCTGGTCGGTCTGCTCTATGGGCGGATGGAGGTTCCAGATGTGACGCTGGTCGATATCGATGCATCGCGATTGGAGCTTGCGCAGAAATTCTGGCTGCGTTTTGCCACGCCGGACACTGCGCGCGGCGATTGCGATCTGGTGGTGCACACCAGCGCCAGCGCCGGGGGACTCAAAACCGCGCTCGATCTCGCGGGCGACGAAGCGACGGTGCTCGAGCTGAGCTGGTACGGCGCGGGCGACGTCGCGGTGCCGCTCGGCGGCGCGTTCCACAGCCGCCGCCTGAAGCTCATCTCCAGCCAGGTCGGCAAGGTCGCGCCGTCGCACCGCTCGACCTATTCGCATCGCCAGCGGCTCGAGACCGCGATCGGGCTCCTCACCGATGCCCGGGTCGACGCGCTGATCGCGCCGGCGATTGCCTTCAAGGACCTGCCGAAGCGCCTGCCAAAAATTCTTGCGCCGGGCAGTGGCATCTTGTGCCAACGTATCGATTATCCCTGAGACCCAAGGAGAATGCTCGTGTTCGCCGTAGAAGTCCGCGACCACATCATGATCGCTCATTCGTTTCGCGGCGCCGTGTTCGGCCCGGCGCAGGCGCTGCACGGCGCGACCTTCGTGGTCGATGCGACGTTCATCGCCGACACGCTCGATCCGAACGGCATCGTCATCGACATCGGCCAGGCGCATGAGGCGCTGAAAGCCGTGCTCGGGCCGCTCAACTACCGCAATCTCGACGAGGTGCCGGCGTTCAAGGGCACCAACACCACGACCGAATTCCTGACCAAGCATATCTACGACCGGCTGGCGGAGGCCGCGCGCGCGGGAAAACTCGGCCGCGACGGCCGCGAGCTGAAGGCGATCCGCGTCACTATTTCGGAGTCGCACGTCGCGCGCGCTTGGTACGAGGCGGATTTGTGGTGAAACGCTTGGCGTTCGCGGTGCCGGGCGATCTGGCAACGCCGACCGGCGGCTATGCCTATGACCGGCGCATGATCGGCGAACTGCGAAGGCTTGGTTGGCAGGTCGATGTGATCGATCTCGGCGACAGCTTTCCAAAGCCGAGCGCGGAGGCCAGGGCAACGGCGCGCGCGAGGCTTGCCGCGGTGCCGCGAGGTTGTCCGATCGTGATCGATGGACTGGCGTTCGGTGTGCTGCCGGAAGCGGGCGAAGAGTTGCGTGCAGCATATCCTCTGATCGCATTGGTCCATCATCCGCTTGCGTTGGAGACGGGCGTGTCGCCTGCGGATGCAGCGGCGCTGCAAAAAAGTGAGCGTGCGGCCCTGGCAACGACGCGCGCCGTGATCGTCACCAGCGAGCCGACTGCAATCATTGTGTCTGCCGACTACGGCGTGCCGCCGGATCGCGTGACGGTTGCGCCGCCCGGGACCGATCGGACGGAATTTGCAGCAGGCAGCAGCGACGGCCTGGTTCGGCTGCTCTCGGTCGGCGCGATCGTGCCGCGCAAGGGGTTCGACGTGCTGATCGCGGCGCTTGCAACGCTCACGGACCTTCCGTGGCGTCTCGCCATCGCCGGCGACCGCACCCGCGATCCGGTCGCCGCAGCTCGGCTCGACGCCGATATCGCGCGTTGCAATCTCGGTGCGCGGATCGACGTGCTCGGGGCGCTGCCGGCTGAACGGGTGGCAACGCTTTACGCCGGTGCCGATCTGTTCGTGCTCGCCTCGCGGTTCGAGGGCTACGGCATGGCGTTTGCCGAGGCGATCGCGCACGGCCTGCCGGTGATCGGCACGACTGGCGGGGCGATCCCGCAGACCGTGCCGCCAAGCGCCGGCGTGCTGGTCGCGCCGGACGATGTCGATGCGCTGGCTCGCGCGCTGCGGCGGCTGATCGAGAACGCGAGCGAACGCGGCAAGCTCGCGGCGGGCGCGCGGAAGGCGGCAGCTACGCTTCCGAGGTGGCAGGATTCTGCAAAACTATTCGCGGGCGCCGTGGAGGCCGTATTATGAGCGGCTTTGCGGCCGACTGGCTGGCGTTGCGCGAGCCACATGACCTGCGCGCGCGCAATCGCGTCGTGTTGGAGGCCGTGGTCGAAGCGTTCGCCGACCAGCCGTCGATTAACATCGCCGATCTTGCCTGTGGCACCGGCTCGACCCTGCGCGCGCTCGGGCCGCATCTGACCGCCCGCCAAAACTGGCGTCGGTTCGACAACGACCTCAGCCGGTTGGCGCGCGCCGCGAACGCGCCGAATGCGACTGCCGTTCCGCTCGATCTCGCGCTCGACCTAGAAGGCGCGCTCGATGGACCGGTCGATCTGGTGACGACCTCAGCGCTGCTGGATCTGGTGTCGGAGGATTGGCTGGCACGGCTCACGGTCGAGGCCGCGGCGCGGCGGATTCCGGTGTATGCCGCGCTCAGTTACGACGGCCGGGTCGAATTCGAGCCGGCTCATGCGATGGACAGGAAAATCGTGACAGCGGTCAACGCGCATCAACGTCGGGACAAGGGATTTGGTCCCGCGCTCGGGCCGAAGGCGGCGGCGGTCGTGGTCGAGCGATTCGAGCGCGTCGGCTATTCGGTCGTGCATGGCGCGGCCGACTGGGTGTTCGGCGCGGCCGACCGGGAGATTCAAACGGAGGTTCTGTCCGGCTGGGCCGCTGCGGTGCGCGAGACCGGCGATCTATCGCTGCCGGACGTGATGAACTGGCTGACGCAGCGCCGCGATTGGGTCGCGTCCGGCCAGTCATCCATCCGCGTCGGTCATGTGGATGTGTTCGCGCGGCCGACGGACACGCGCTGACCCGACAGGTCGCAATCGAACAGCACCTCGCCGTCGAGCTGGTAGATCCGCATCGGTGCGCGCAGCGCCTCATCGACGCGCTTAATCGGCGGCAGCGTGAAACTCGGCCGGCCGGAGCCGAGGATGATCGGCGCGACCACAACGTGCAGCCGGTCGAGGCATCGTGCGGCGAGAAAGCGCGTGACGGTATTGGCGCCGCCCTCGATCAGCACCCGGTGCAGCCCGCGCGCAGCGAGTGCTTTCAGGATCGCCGCCGGCGGAATTTGTCCGTCGGCTCCGGGCAAGGCGATAATCTCGACCCCGGAGGGGAGGTCGGGCTTGGTGCCCTCGGCCGTCACCACCAAACGGCGCGCGCCGTCGGAGGCGAAAAGCTTGGCGCTCCCGCTCAGCCGCCCGCTCGGATCGAGCACCACTCGCGCCGGATTGGGACCGGCGACACGCCGGACCGTGAGCTGCGGGTCGTCGGCCATCGCGGTGCCGACGCCGACCACCACCGTATCAACCAGGGCGCGCAATCGGTGCAGATGGGCGAGGCCGGCGGGACCGTTGATGTAGTGGGAATGGCCGGTCTCGGTGGCGATGCGGCCGTCGAGCGACTGGCCGATCTGGCCCACGACCATCAGACCGTCGGCCGAGCCCGACCGGAGCGGACCGAAAATTTCCTCCCACGGCGGCGGTAGCGCGGCGCCGGAGGTTCGAAACATTTCAGGAACGCCGGCCCAAGATTTATCGTCTGCGACAGCCTGAGAATCCAGACGCTGACTGGGATCGTGACCGGATGCGGCCGGCGCGGACGAAAGTGGCTGGCGTGTGGTGGGCACGGGCCTTGAGCTCAGCCGGACGGGCGAGGAACTTTATCCGGTCATAATAACTTGGCATGAACCGACACCGAACGCGACATGGGGAATGGCGCAACGGTCTAGGTGTTTGTAAGATCGTAGCAATTGGACGGCAGGGAGCGAAACGTACGGTAATGCGTAATGGTAAAGACGAATTGGCTTCGGTTCTATTTGGTACGAGCGAGCAGGTCGGGGTCGGACGGGGGCTTGCGGAATTCCGGGCGGGGCGGCCGGTCCTGGTCACCAGCGGCCGCGAGACGCTTCTGACGTTGCCGGTCGAAGGCCTCGATGCGCCACGGCTTGCGGCTTTTGTCGCGCTCTGCGCGCCGATGCGGCCGCGGCTGGTCATCACCGCAAGTCGCGCGCGTTCGCTCGGCCTGCATGCCACGGAGTCGGTGGCGCTCGATCTTCCCGCCGACTTCGATGCCACCACGATCCTGACGCTGGTTGCCGAGGCCAAGGCCGATCATACGTTTCTTGCCGAGCCGGTGGGCGCGGCGGCGATCGCGGCGATCGATCTGGTCAAGCTTGCGCAGGTCTTGCCGGCGGTGCTGGTGGCCGACACCAAGCTGCTCAAGATCGCCGAATTCAATCCTCCGATGGTCACCGTCGAGGCCAGAGCGGTCGCGCGCTTCCGCGCCGGCGCCACGCAATCGCTCGCCATCGCAGGCGAAGCGCACGTGCCGCTCGATTCCGGTGTCCGCACCCGCTTCGTGGTGTTCCGCGATGAGTTCGGCGACGATCCGGTTGCCGTCATCGTCGGCACGCCGGACCTCTCGAAGCCGGTTCCGGTGCGTCTGCATTCGGCGTGTCTCACCGGCGACGTGTTCGGATCGCGGCGCTGCGATTGCGGCGATCAGCTGCGGCTGGCGCTGACGCGCCTGCAGGAGGCGGGCGGCGGCATCATCCTCTATCTCGCCCAGGAGGGCCGCGGCGTCGGTCTCGCCAACAAGATGCGAACCTACAAGCTGCAGGACGCCGGCCTCGACACGGTCGACGCCAACACCACGCTCGGCTTCAACGACGACGAGCGCGAGTACGGTGTGGCGGTGCGCATGTTGCAGATGCTCGGCTGCGCGCGCGTGGTTCTGCTCACCAACAATCCGGCCAAGCTCGACGGCCTGGCCAAGGCCGGCATCGAGATCACCGGCCGCATGCCGCTCGAGGCGCCGATCAACGCCGACAATCGCCGCTATCTGACGGCGAAGGCGTCGCGCGCCGGTCACCAGCTCGGTCATCTGATGGATGCGCTGGCCCAAGGGCCGGTCGAGCCGCTGGCCGAAACGCCGGAGAGCGACGCACAGGCCGCCCGACTCGCGCCTTGAACTCGAATGTCCAGCGCACCGCTGGATAGCGCAAAGGGACGTAAGAGATGCCGGAATACACCGCACCGGGCTACACCCTCGCCGCACGCGTTCTGCATTGGGTCACGGCCGTCCTGGTCCTCGGTCTGATCGCGGTCGGCCTCGCCATGGCCAACTTCGATTTCGGCGACGCGCAGGACACGCTGTATCATCTGCACCGTTCGACCGGAGCCGTGCTGCTGCCGCTGATCGTCCTGCGCCTGTTCTATCGGCTGAACCATCCGCCGCCGCCGCTGCCGGCCGACATCCCGGCGATCCAGCAGTTCGCCGCGTATGCCAACCATTGGGCGCTGTATGCGCTGCTGATCATCCAGCCGATCATCGGCTGGATCGCGACCTCGGCCTATGGCGCGCAGATACTGGTGTTCTGGCTGTTCGAGTTGCCGTCGATTTGGCCGGCGGACGAGCCGTTCTCCGAAAAAATGTTCGCCGTGCACCGGATGCTGGGCATTGCGATCGCGCTCTTGGCCCTCGGGCATATCGGCGCCGCGCTGTTTTACCATTTCGTCCGCAAGGACGATGTGCTGATACGCATGATGCGCGGCTAGTCCATGGCGTCACGGCTGATCGGCGCATTGACGTTCCAGGACATATCACAACGCCTGCGCGCGACCTCGATCCTGTGCCTGCCGATGGGATCGATGGAGCAGCACGGGCCGCACCTGCCGCTCAACACCGACGCGGTGCTGGCCGAGGCGTTTTCGCGGCGGATCGTCGAGCGCTGGGGCGAGAGCTACGATCTCTGGCAGCTTCCGGGGCTTTCGGTCGGACTCTCGCCCGAACACAGCTGGGCGCCCGGCACGCTCTCGCTGTCGGTGCAGGCGATGACCGCGCTGCTGCGCGACCTGGGACGCGAGATCGCTCGCGCGCTTCCCGCGAAAAACCTCGCCATCGTCAACGGCCACGGCGGCAATCGCGGCATCCTGGAAGCGCTGGCGCGTGAGCTGCGCGGCGACTTCGGCCTCAATGTCTGCGCGCTCCACCTGGGTGCGATGATGACACCAGCTTCGGATGCGGCGCCGGATATCCACGGCGGTAAGGATGAGACCTCGGTGATGCTGGCGATCGCGCCCGATCTGGTGCGGCGAGAGCGGATTGCGATGCTCAAAAATCCGCCGGACGGCGAGGCGGTGCGCGCAGCGATCCTCGACCCGGCCGTAACCTGGCCGTGGTCGAGCGACGACAAGAGGATCGCCGACTTGGGCATCATCGGTGACGCGGCGGCGGCATCCGTCGAGCGCGGCGAAGCGATCGTCGAGCACGTGGTCGAGGCCGCCGGTGGCGTGCTGAAGCGCCTGCGCGAAAATCAAGATTTCGCGCGGAATTAGAGATTCTCCAATCAGCCGTGCAGCGCATGGGCCTTGCGGCCGCCGCGCTCGATCGAGGCCGGCGCTTCGTCGCGGGCGATCAGGTGTGCCGCCATATCGAGGCAGCGTTTCACCAGCATGTCGGCGCCTTCGGCGAGCTCCTGCGAGTCGCGCACGATCTCGACGTTCTTCTCCATGTCCTCGTGCGACCAGCCGCGCGAATGCGCGATATAGGGAAACTGCGGGAAGGTGAAGCCAAGTTCGGCGAAGAAGCCGAGCATCTGCCCGGCGACGCCCTGGATGTTGTCCTGGCCGCCGACGATGATGAAGCCCGCGACCTTGTTGCGGATCAGCACCTGGTTGCGGATCGTCACCGCGTTCTGCACGCAGTTCAGCCGTTCGGCCATCTTGTAGTAGAGCGACGACGCCGAACCCCAGCGGATCGGTGAGCCGACGATGATCGCGTCGGCCCAATGCACCAGTGCCTCGTAGACCCGGTCCATCTGGTCGCTGTCGTCCATCTGCGTGATCGAGCACGGCCAGGTGCAGGCCTGCGCCGATTTCGAGTAGTAGCCTTCGCAGGCGCGGAATTTCAGCTCGCTGAGCCGGATCAATTTGCCCTCGGCGCCGCGCATGGCGCAGGACTTCAGCGCGTGGCCGAGCAGATGATCGGAACCGGAGAAGCGGGGATTGGCCTCGTCCATCGCCGTGGTTGAGATCGCCGCGAGCCGCAGCGGTCCCGGCGCGCGCTCAATCTTGCGCGACAGCGGATGCGGGTCGTGCGGCTTGCGGGTGCGTTTCGTCACCGACGCCAGATCAACCAGCAGGCGGCCGTTCTCCACCTTCACCGCATAGGCCGGGACCGCATCCTCCTCGAACCCAGGCTCGCCCTTTCCCGAGCAGCGATGGAATTTCCAGTTGTGCCAGGGGCAGGTGATGTAGTCGCCATCGAGCCGGCCCTCGCCGAGCGGACCGCCGACGTGATTGCAGGCATTCGACACCACGCCGAATTGGCCGTCCTTGAACGACACCGCAAGCTCGCGGTTGTTGCCGGTGATGCGCCGCAGCGGCGTGCTCGACAGTTCGTCCGTCGAGCCGATATCGACCCAATTTTCTTGCGGCATGGCGCTCATACCCCCCGGTATTTCGATCAGCCTACACCGCCCGCATGCAAAGTTGAATTGCTCAGGCGCCGGTGCGCGGACATGTGATCGACGCCGGCGTCCCCGGCGGCAGCGGATGCGGATCGACCTCGATCACGCCCTGATTCCACCGCACGCGATAGGTGACGAGCCTTTCGATGAACGGCGGCGGCGCGCAGCCGTCGGCGAGCCGATACTGGTAGCCGTGCCAGGGGCAGGTCACGCAGCCGTCGATGATGCGGCCTTCGCCCAGCGGGCCGTTCTGGTGCGCGCACAGATTGGTGAGAGCGCCGATCTGGTCGCCGTCGCGGAACACCGCGATCCGCTCGCCGCCGGATGCCGTGACGATGCGCGCGCCCTTGTCCGGGATCGCATTCGGCGGCCCGACCAAGAGCCAGCCGTCGGCGGCCGCCGCGCGGCCGTGGTCGGCATCCCATTCGCGCCAGCCCGCCATCAGATGCAGCGTGGCGACGGCTCCGAGACTGCCGATCAGCATGAGCGGAATTAGCGGCGTGTGCTCGTACTGCATGATGCCGAGTGCGACATGCATCACCACCAGGCCATAGGCGGCATAGACCGCCATATGCAGCGCCTTCCACACCGGCGGCTTGAGGAAGCCGAGCCAGAAATCATGGCTGGTGGCGGCCATCGTGAGCATGATGGCCAGCGCCGCGACCCCGAGCGTCTTGAACGGAAAGCCGATGAACTTGCCGTAGTTCTCCCAGGTCGTGAAATCCGCCGGCAACGTGTGCAGCAGGCCCTGGACCGCGAACCACTCGATCATCAGCCCGACGTGGGTTGCCGCTACGAAGAAGGTCAGCACGCCGAAATGGCGGCGGTTGTAGAGCAGCTTCAGGAAACGGCAGTCGAGACGGGCGAGCGGACCGATGCACAGGATCACGGTCAGCATCAAGAAGGCGGCCGTGCCGAAGGCCCTGAGCCAGATGTCGAGCACATCCGGCAGGTTCTTCGGCGGATGCCAGCGCCAGGCGACGGCGGCGAAGCCGGCGATGTAGATCGCGACACCGGCGACGAGGACGGCGTCGTAGATGAGCTTATCGCGGTTCCACTGCACCGCCTTGAATGCGACGCTCATCGCTGCGGCTCCGACGCCGCATGTGGCGGATCGGGCGGCGCCCGCAGCGCTAGCGCCATGGTGAAGCCGAGCGCGAGCATGAATGCGAGCGCGGGCCAG
Organism: Rhodoplanes serenus; assembly: GCA_945893085.1. GTDB lineage: Bacteria > Pseudomonadota > Alphaproteobacteria > Rhizobiales > Xanthobacteraceae > Z2-YC6860. Next base: position 9,728 of record CAMDEB010000126.1, read on the forward strand.
ACCATGCGATGGGCGAAGCGGTGTTTGCGGGTCACGGCTCGTCGCTCCGTGCGCGCCGCCAGCGGTAGAGCACGTAGGGCCACAGCAGCGCGGCGCCGGGAAACAGCACCAGCCGCGCCGGCAACGTGAACGTCATGTGATGGGCAAACCGCGCGGCGCCGACGGTGACGAAGGCCGCGCCGGTGACAACTCCGGCGGCGACATAGAGCGCAAGCGCGGCGAGCAGGACGGTGCTCATGGCGCGATCTTGATGTTCTTTTCTTTCACCAGCCGGGACCACTTGTCGATGTCGGCGGCAAGCTTCCGCCGCAGCTCTTCGCTCGCGCCGGTGCGAATTTCCATGCCGAGCTTTTCCAGCCGCTCGCGCACGTCCGGCAGCGCCAGCGCCGTCTTGATATCGCCTTCGATCTTGCTGACGACCGCCTTCGGCGTGCCGGCCGGCGCGAAGGCGCCGATCCAGGTGCTGGTCTCGTAACCGGGCACGCCGGACTCCGCGGCCGTCGGCACGTCGGGCATCTGCTTCGTCCGCTGCAGCGTGGTCACCGCGAGCGTGCGTAGCCGCCCCGACTGCATGCCGGCGGCCGCGGTCGCGACGTCGGCGATGATCATGTGCGAGTCGCCCGCCATCGTGCCGGTGACCGCCGGCGCGCCGCCGCGATAGGGAATGCTGGTGATGTTGACGCCAGCCATGGCCTTGAGCAGCTCCAGCGCCAGCAGCGTCGCCGTGCCGCCCGAGGCATGGTTGAGCTTGCCGGGATTGGCCTTGGCGTACTCGACCAGCTCCTTGACCGATTTCGCCGGCACTCCCTCGTGCACCAGAATCACCAGCGGGATCGACGTCATCAGCGAGACCGGCTCGAAATCCTTCTGCGCGTGATAGGGCAAGGTCGGGTACACCGCCTGGTTCATGGCTGTGGTGCCGTCGTGGGCCACCAGCAGGGTGTAGCCGTCCGGCGGCGACTTGGCGGCGGCGTCGACGCCGGTGATCAT
>CAMDEB010000127.1 GCA_945893085.1 Rhodoplanes serenus
CTCGCCGGCAACAAGAAAGAAGCCGACAAGCGCTTCGAGCGCGCCCATAAGCTCGACGCCACCATGCTCCGCCTGGTCGAGGCCTATGGCTCCTGGCTCTCGCGCCACGGCTCCAAGGAGGAGGCTGCGAAGGTGTTCCGGACCTTCGACAGCCAACTGCCGCGCCATCCGCTCATCGCCACCGCGATGGACACCCTCAAGAACGGCAAGCCGCTCGCGCCGCTGGTCGACAGCCCGCAGGCCGGCGCGGCCGAGGTGCTTTATGGCATCGGTGCCGCGCTCGGGCGTCGCGGCGGCGAGGATCTGGGTCTCGTCTATCTCCAGCTTGCGCTCTACCTCGTGCCCCAGCAGCCGCTCGCGCTGCTGTCGCTCGCCGATCTCTATGAGCAGATCAAGAACTCGCAGCTCGCCATCAAGGTCTACGAGCGGGTGCCGCAGACATCGCCGCTGCGTCGCAACGCCGAGATTCAGCTCGCGGTCAATCTCGACACGCTCGAGCGCACCGACGAAGCCAAGAATCGACTTGAAAAGCTGATCGCCGATCGGCCCAACGACGTCGAAGCGATCATGGCGCTCGGCAACATCCTGCGCGCGCGCAAGGCCTTCGGCGAGTGCGCGGATGTTTACAACAAGGGTGTTGCCACCATCGCCAAGCCGGAGCGCCCGCACTGGCTGATCTACTACTTCCGCGGCATCTGCAACGAGCGCGCCAAGAAGTGGTCCGCGGCCGAGGACGACTTGAAGATGGCGCTCAAGCTCTATCCCGATCAGCCGCACGTGCTCAATTACCTGGGCTATTCGTGGATTGACCAGGGCCTCAACCTCGACGAGGGCATGCGCATGATCCGCCGCGCCGTCGAGCAGCGGCCGGACGACGGCTACATCGTCGATTCGCTGGGATGGGCCTACTACAAGCTTGGTAACTTCGAAGAGGCCGTGAAGCATCTCGAGCGCGCCGTCGAGCTCAAGCCCGACGATCCGACAATCAACGACCATCTCGGCGACGGCTATTGGAAAATCGGGCGCGTGCTGGAGGCGCGGTTCCAGTGGTCGCACGCGCGCGATCTCAAGCCTGAGCCCGAGGAACTGGAGAAAATCCAGCAGAAGCTGCAGACCGGCGTTCTTGAGGAAACCTCGTCGGCCGCCGACGCCAGCAAGCCGAAAAAGCCGGGCAACGGCGGGTAGCCCGGCTCGCCCGTGCCGACGCCGCGCCGCTCCGCGCTCCGCGAATCCGCACCCGCCAAGGTCAATCTCACGCTTGCCGTGCTCGGCCGCCGGGCTAACGGCTACCACACCCTCGAAAGCCTGGTCGCCTTCGCGAAACTGAGCGACCGCCTGACATTCTCGCCCGGCGGGCCGCTCACGCTGGTGATGCGCGGGCCGAACGCGGCTGCGGCCGGTCCGGACACCGACAATCTCGTGCTCAAGGCGGCGCTCGCGCTGGCCAAGAACGTGCGAGGACTTGAAGTCGGGCGCTTCACGCTGACCAAGAACCTGCCGGTTGCGGCCGGCCTCGGCGGCGGCTCAAGCGACGCCGCGGCGGCGCTGCGCCTGCTGGCACGGGCCAACCGCCTCGCGCTCGACGATCCGCGCCTGCGTAAGGCCGCGCGCGCCGTCGGCGCCGACGTGCCAGTCTGCCTCGACCCGCGGCCGCGGCTGATGCGAGGGATCGGCGAAATCCTGTCCGCGCCTATTGCGATTCCAAGGCTGGCCGTTGTGCTGGTCAATCCGGGCGTGGCGTTGGAGACAAAGGATGTGTTCACGGCATTCGACCGCTCGTCGCGTGGCAAGCGGCGGGGGACAATGCAGGCACAGAAGGTGCCCCGCGAGCGCGATGCGCTGCCGACCTTCCTGGATAGTCACCCGAACGATCTCCAGCCGGCGGCGATCAAGCTCCAGCCGGCCATCGCCAAAGTGCTTGCGGCATTACGGAAATCGCCCGGCTGCCGGTTGGCGCGCATGTCGGGTTCGGGCGCCACCTGCTTCGGCCTCTATGCCTCATCCCGCGCCGCAACAGTGGCCGCCCGCGACATTGCGGCCGCACATTCGCACTGGTGGGTGCGCGCGGACGTTCTAGGATAGGATAGCCGGGGAGAAAAACGACAAGGGGGAGCCATGATCAATCGCCGCAAGCTCATCAAGCTTTCTGCAGCGTCCGTGTTCGCGCCCACGATCATCAGCAGCGGTGCACTCGGGCAGAGCTCGGCTTGGCCCAACCGCCCGGTCAGCATCGTCATCCCGTTCACGCCAGGCGGCGGCGCCGACACGATCGCGCGTCTGGTCGCGCAGAAGATGACCGAGGTTCTCGGCCAGCAATTCATCGTCGAGAGCAAGCCAGGCGCAGGCGGCAACCTCGCCGCGCAATACATCGCCCGCTCCGCGCCGGACGGCTACACCATGTTCCTGGCGGGCGATCATCACGCCACCAACAACCATCTCAATCCGAATCTCACCTACGACGCGGTCAAGGATTTCGAACCGGTGTCGCTGGTGGTGCAGTATCCCATCGCGATGGCGATACCGGCCAATTCGCCGTTCAAGACGTTGGCGGATTTTATCGCGCGGGCAAAGGCGGAACCGGGCAAACTGACCTACGGATCGCCCGGTCATGGCGCCGTTCCGCATCTCTCCGCCGAACTGTTCGTGCGCGCCGCCAACATCAAGATGACCAACGTGCCGTATCGCGGCGCGGCGCCGGGCATCCAGGATCTGATTCCGGGGCGGATCGATTCATTCTGGAACAACGTGGCTCCCATGTTGCCGCTCACGAACGAAGGCAAGCTGCGCATGCTGGGGGTGACCACGGCGAAGCGCTCGCCAATGGTGCCCGACCTGCCGGCCATTGGCGAGACGTTGCCGGGATACGATGTGACCGGCTGGTACGCGCTGTTCGTGCCCGCCAAGACGCCGAAGGACATCATCCAGAAGATGTACACTGCCGTGAAGGCGGCGAAGGAAGACGCTACGTTCAGGAAGCGGCTCGAAGATCAGGCGATGATCGTGATCTGCGGCACGCCCGACGAGCTTGGCAAGTTCCACAAGGACGAACTCGCCAAGTGGGGTCCGTTGATTAAAGCAGCGGGTTTGGAGCAGAAGAGCTAGCGGGCTCGCCGCGCGTTAATGCGTGCGCGCGGTGCAGAACTCGACCGTCTCTTCCAGCGCCTGCTTCATCGGTGAGGCCGGGAACAGCGCCAGAGCGTCGCGGGCCAAGGCGCCGTAGTGGTGGGCGCGCTGGATCGTGTCCTCGAGCGCGCGATGGGTGTGCATCAGGCCGATCGCGGTTTCGAGGTCGCTTTCGGTGACCTTGCCCTTCTCCAGCGTACGGGTCCAGAACGCGCGCTCGCTCTGCGAACCGCGGCGGAACGCCAGTACCACCGGCAGCGTGATCTTGCCCTCGCGAAAATCGTCGCCGACGTTCTTGCCGAGCTTGGCGGCCTTGCCGCCGTAGTCGAGGGCGTCGTCGACGAGCTGGAAGGCGATGCCGAGGTTCATGCCGAACGACCGGCAGGCCGCGGTCTCGGCCTTCGGCCGGCTGGCGAGCGCGGGGCCGACCTCGCAGGCCGAGGCGAACAGCTCTGCGGTCTTGGCGCGGATCACCGCCAGATATTCGTCCTGCGTGGTCGCCGTGTTCTTGGCGGCGGCGAGCTGCATCACCTCGCCCTCGGCGATCACCGCAGCGGCCGCGGAAAGAATCTCCAGCGCGCGCAGCGAGCCGACCTCGACCATCATCTTGAACGCCTGGCCGAGCAGGAAGTCACCGACCAGCACGCTTGCCTCGTTACCCCACAGCATGCGCGCGGCGAGCTGGCCGCGCCGCATCTCGCTCTGATCGACCACGTCGTCGTGCAGCAGCGTCGCGGTGTGCATGAATTCCACCGCGGCTGCGAGCTTGACGTGGCCATCGCCGGAGTAGCCGGTGAGCGCCGCCATGGCGAGCGTGAGCATCGGGCGCAGCCGCTTGCCGCCGGACGAGATCAGGTGGTTGGCGACCTCCGGGATCATCGTCACCTGCGATCCGGTCCGCGACAGGATGGTGGCGTTGACGCGCTCCATGTCGGGGGTAACCAGCTCGACCAGGCGGTCGATGCCGGCGCCGGCGTGGTTGAAGGGGATGACGACGGCCAAGAGCTTTCTCCGGATTTCGGCAATAGGACGAGAGAGGATAGAAACGCTATGCTGTGCGGGCAAGAGCGCCGCCCGCGGGTGTGACAACCAGCCCGGGAGGACCGAGTGGGAAGGGGCCCCATGCTGCCAACCGACGACACCGGCGCGGACAGCAGGGCCGAGATCGCCCGCGCAGCTCGGATCGCGATCCTGGTGCCCTGCTACAACGAAGAAGCCGCAATCGGCAAGGTGGTGGCCGATTTCCGCGCGGTTTTGCCCGACGCGGGCATCTATGTCTACGACAACAATTCAACCGATCGGACCGTCGAGGCCGCAACCACAGCGGGCGCTGTGGTCCGGCGCGAGCTGCACCAGGGCAAGGGCCGTGTGGTGCGCCGGATGTTCACCGATATCGACGCCGACATCTATGTGCTGGTCGATGGCGATGCCACTTATGACGCGCCCAGCGCCCCGGCCATGATCGCCTGCTTGGTGCAGGACCGGCTCGACATGGTGTGCGCGATCCGGGTCGATCGCGAGGAGGCGGCCTACCGCCGCGGGCACCGCTTCGGGAACCGGTTGCTCACCGGCTTCGTCGCCATGGTGTTCGGCGAAACCTTCACCGACATGCTGTCGGGCTACCGGGTGTTCACGCGGCGGTTCGTGAAATCCTTTCCGGTGCTGTCGGGCGGCTTCGAGATCGAGACCGAGCTCACCATCCATGCGCTGGAATTGGAGCTGCCGGTCGGCGAAGTGAAGACTCCGTACTATTCCCGGCCGGAGGGCTCGGCCTCCAAGCTCAACACCTGGCGCGATGGTTTCCGTATCCTGCGCACCATCGTCAAACTCTATCGGTCCGAACGGCCGCTGTCGTTTTTCGGCGCCATGGGCACGTCGCTGGCGATCATGTCCATCGGTCTGGCGATCCCGATCGTCGTGACCTACTTCCGCGAAGGCCTGGTGCCGCGGTTGCCGACCGCGGTGCTCTCCACCGGCCTGATAGTGCTGGGTGCCTTTTGATCTCCGTCGGTCTGGTGCTCGACACCGTGACGCGCGGGCGGCGCGAGCTCAAGCTGCTCGCCTACCTCGCGCAGCGTGGACCGGCCGAGGAGCGGCGGCGGAGCTGACCGTGCGCGAACTCGTTCGAACCAACAACGCGGTGCTCATCACCGCCATCGAGGCGCTGCTCAAGGGCGCCGACATTCCGCATGTGGTGCTCGATCAGCATATGAGCGTGCTGGAAGGCTCGCTGGGCATCCTGCCGCGACGCATCCTGGTCGACGATGAGCACCAGGACATCGCCCGCGAGCTGCTGCGGGATGCCGGTCTTGCCCATGAGCTTCGGCTGCTGCCGGGCGCCAAGGCGGAGGTGACGGATGACGCGGTGCTCGGCGGCCGGTTGCGGCTGACGCAAAAGCGGCGCGGCCATCGTGCCGGCCATGATGCGATCCTGCTCGCCGCTGCGACCGGCGCGCGCCCGGGTGATCGCGCCATCGATCTTGGCGCGGGCGTGGGCGCGGCGGGGCTGGCGCTTGCGGTGCGCGTTGCCGATGTGGCGGTGACGCTGGTGGAGCTCGATCCGGCGCTGGCGGACATCGCCGGCGAGAATATCCTGCGCAACGGCCTGGAGGCGCGCGCGCGCGCGGTGATGCTCGATGTCACGGCGCCGTCCGACGCCTTTGCGGCGGCGGGGCTCGGGGCCGGCTCGGCCGACCACGTGCTGATGAATCCGCCGTTCAACAATCCGGCGCGGCAGAACGTCTCACCCGATCCCGACCGGCGTTCCGCGCACGTGGCGCCGGACGATACGCTGGTGCAATGGATCGCCGCGGCCGCATGGCTGCTGCATTCCGCCGGGACGCTGACGATGATCTGGCGCGCCGATGGACTGGCCGAGGTGCTGGCGGCGCTGGCGCCGCGCTTCGGTGGTATCGCGGTGCTGCCGGTGCATGGCCGCGAGGATCAGCCGGCGATTCGCGTTCTGGTGCGCGCGAAGAAGGGCAGTCGCGCGCCGCTCGAGCTGCTGCCTGGCCTCGCGCTTAATGACGCGGATGGCCGGCCGACGAGGGAAGCCGAGGACGTGCTGCGGGAATGTCAGGCGTTACCGCTGGCCGAACGTTGATTACACGGGCTCGCCGTCCGACGGCTGCGCTGGCGCATAGACGTAGGAAGCCATCACGATCGTGGTCATCAGGAACAGCAAAAGAAGTGTTTTCACGGCCGGTGCTCCATCAAAGCAACAACGCTTCGGGCGATGCGGTTGTTCCGGCTCCAAAGACGACAGGAATCATTAACAATGCGTGACCTCAGCGTGCGTCACTTGTGACCGGCAGATGGCCGGCTTATGTCTTTCCCATGGCCGAAACCTCCACATTCGAACGAACGCTCGCACCGCTCCGCCGACTCCTGCCGCAGCGCTTTCGCACCGATGCTCCGCTGGTGCCAGTGGTGCGGCTCACCGGCGTCATTGGCTTCTCGACGCCGCTCAAGCCCGGTCTGACCGTAGGTTCCGTGGCGCGCCCGCTCGAGCGCGCCTTCGCGATGCGCAACGCCCGCGCGGTGGCGCTTGCGATCAACTCGCCGGGCGGCTCGGCCGCGCAGTCGCATTTGATCTACCGGCGGATCCGCGCGCTCGCCAATGAGAAACAAATTCCCGTGATTGCGGTGGTTGAGGACGTTGCGGCCTCCGGTGGGTACATGATCGCCTGTGCCGCCGACGAGATCGTCTGCGACCCGTCCTCAATCGTCGGCTCGATCGGAGTGGTCGGCGGCTCGTTCGGATTCCACAAGCTGATCGACAAGCTCGGCATCGAGCGCCGGCTCTACACCTCGGGCGAGCACAAGGCGATGCTCGATCCGTTCCTGCCGGAGAAGCCGGAGGACGTTGAGCGCCTCAAGGCGATCCAGCGGGAAATCCACGACAGCTTCATCGGACTGGTGACCGAGCGCCGCGGCGCCAAGCTCGATAGCCGCGAAAAGGCCTTGTTCTCCGGCGAATACTGGACCGGACTTCGGGCGCGCGAACTCGGCCTGGTCGACGGCATCGGCGATTTGCGCAGCGTGTTGCGCGAGCGCTACGGCGAGAAGGTGAGGATGCCGCTCATCGCCGATCGCGGATTGTTCGGCCGGCGATCGCCGGGGATTGCGCGGGCGTCACTCGATCAGTTGTGGAATGGCCCCGGCTTGGCCGAGGATTTTGTTTCCGCGCTGGAAACGCGGGCGATGTGGGGACGTTACGGACTCTAGGGGGAATGATGCCGCCGGTTTTGATCTGGGCGATCGGAACGATCGGCGCCGCGGTCGTTGCCAAGGTCGCTGCGCGGGAATGGCGGCGCGTCAATGCCGATCTCGATCGGCGACGGGCACCGCCGGTGGCCCAGGCTGAGCACGGGCCGCTGCCGACGTTGCGGCGCGATCCGACGACCGGCGTCTATCGACCCTAAGTCCCGGCCCGACTCAGGGCTCCTTGATGCCCTTCTCGCGCACCACCTTGCCCCAGCGCGCGAGTTCGTCCTTGAGCACCTTGCCGAACTCAGCCGGCGTGTTGGCCACCGGAACGGCGCCGGACTGGATCAGCTTGTCCTTCACCACCGGATCGTTGATGGCGGCGACGAAGGCCGCGTTGAGCCTGGCGATCACTGTCGGCGGGGTTTTGGCGGGAGCCAGCAGCCCGTACCAGTTGCCCGAGTCGGTATCCGGATAGCCCTGTTCGGCAAACGTCGGGACATCGGGCAGCAACGGATTGCGTTGGTTCGACGCCGCGCCGAGCGCCTTGATCCTGCCACCCTTAATATGCGGCATCAGTACGGTCGCGTCCGCGAAGAACGCTTGAACTTGGCCGCCCAGCAAATCGGTCAGCGCAGGCGCTGCGCCGCGGTAGGGCACGTGCACGAACTTGATGCCGGCCGCCGATTGATAAAGCTCCATCGCCAAATGTGTTGTGGCGCCGACGCCGGTGGAGGCGAACGGAATCGTACCGGGCTTCTCTTTGGCCAGCGCCGCGAGGTCCTTTGCCGATTTTGCGGGATGGTCGGCACGCACCACCAACAAAGTCGTGTTGCGCACCACCTGCGTGACCGGTGCGAAGTCGCGCAGCGTGTCGTAGGGCAGATCGGTGCGCATGTGCGGCGTGATCGCGATCGCGCCGACCGTGGAGAGGAACAGGGTGTGGCCATCCGGCTCGGCCTTGGCAACAAAGTCGGCCCCGATCGCGCCATTGGCGCCGGCCTTGTTCTCGATCAGAACTGGCTGGGGCAGCAAGTCCTTGAGCCTGTCGGCAAGCAGCCGGCCGACGAAATCGGTCGGGCCGCCAGGCGGGAAGGCGATCACCATGCGGATCGGGCGGTTGGGAAAGTCCTGCGCCTGCGCGGCTGGCGTCATAGATGCGGCGAGCAACAGCGCGGCGGCGAACTGGGTAATGCGTGAAAGCACGTCGTCCTCCCCTGTATTTTCGCCAGCCTAGCGCGCAGCAGCCGTTTTCACCAAGCCCGGTTCTTGACCCCCCCGAAGCCCGCCGTTACGTCTCACGCGCGCGACGCGCCTGGATTCCTCATGGCCGATGAACTTCCCGCCCACATGCGTCCGGAACGCTCGTTCCAGGGCCTGATCCTGACGCTCCAGCGTTTCTGGGCGGATCGAGGCTGCGTCATCTTGCAGCCCTACGACATGGAGGTCGGCGCCGGTACCTTTCATCCGGCAACCACGCTGCGCGCGCTCGGGCCGAAGCCGTGGAAGGCGGCCTATGTGCAGCCATCGCGCCGGCCGAAGGATGGCCGCTATGGCGAGAACCCGAACCGGCTGCAGCACTACTACCAGTTCCAGGTGATCCTGAAGCCGTCGCCACCCGATCTACAGGACCTTTATCTGAAATCGCTCGCCGCCATCGGCGTCGACTCCGCGCTGCACGACATCCGCTTCGTCGAGGACGACTGGGAGAGCCCAACGCTGGGCGCCTGGGGGCTCGGCTGGGAGTGCTGGTGCGACGGCATGGAGGTGAGCCAGTTCACCTACTTTCAGCAGGTCGCGGGCTTCGAATGCGCGCCGGTCGCGGGTGAACTGACCTACGGGCTGGAGCGGCTGGCGATGTATGTGCAGGGCGTCGACAACGTCTACGATCTCAACTTCAACGGCCGCGACGGTGCCAAGCGAGTGACATATGGCGACGTGTTCCTGCAGGCTGAGCAGGAATATTCGCGGCACAATTTCGAGCACTCCGACACTGCGATGCTGTTCGAGCAGTTCAAGATGGCGGAGGCAGCCTGCCAGAAATATCTTGCCGCGGGTTGGACGGCTGACAAGGGCCGCCACCTGATGGCGCTGCCGGCCTACGACCAGTGCATCAAGGCGAGCCACGTGTTCAATCTGCTCGACGCGCGCGGCGTGATCTCGGTGACCGAGCGGCAGAGCTACATCCTGCGCGTGCGCGAACTGGCCAAGGCTTGCGGCGGGGCTTGGCTCGCCACCGAAGCGGGAGGCGCGTGATGCCTGACCTGCTGCTGGAGTTCTTCTCCGAGGAAATCCCCGCGCGCATGCAGGCGAAGGCGGCGGAGGATTTGCGCAAGATGGTGACCGACCGGCTGGTCGCCGCCGGGCTCACTTATGATGGCGCCAAGGCGTTCGCCACGCCGCGGCGGATCGCGCTCGCCGTGCAGGGCGTGCCGGGGCGCCAGCCCGACGTGAAGGAAGAGAAGAAGGGCCCGCGCGTCGGCGCACCGGAGCAGGCGATTGCCGGATTTCTTAAGGGCGCGGGCCTCACCTCGATCGGCCAGGCCAAGGTGCAGCCTGACAAGAAGGGCGACTTCTACGTCGCACTGATCGAGAAGGCCGGACGCCCCGCGATCGAGGTGATCGCCGAGATCGTGCCGGAGGTGGTGAAGAATTTCCCGTGGCCGAAGTCGATGAGATGGGGCGAGGCATCGGCTAAGCCCGACGCGCTGAACTGGGTGCGGCCGCTGCATTCCATCGTCGCGATGTTCGGCCCGGAAACCGAGGAGCCCGACGTGGTGGGGTTCGAGGTCGGCGGCATCAAGGCCGGCGACACCACCTTCGGCCATCGTTTCCTCGCGCCCGGCGCGATCCAGGTGAAACGGCTTGATGACTACGCGGCGAAGCTCGACAAGGCCAAGGTCGTGGTCGACGCCGCGCGGCGGCAGGAGATAATCCTGGCCGATGCCAAGAACCTCGCCTTCGCGCAGGGCTTCGAGCTGGTCGAGGACGAGGGTCTGCTGGCCGAGGTCGCGGGCCTGGTCGAATGGCCGGTGGTGCTGATGGGGAGCTTCGACGAGTCATTCCTGTCGATCCCCGACGAGGTGATCCGCGCCACCATTCGCAACAATCAGAAATGCTTTGTCGTCCGCAATCCGAAGACCGGCAAGCTCGCCAATAAGTTCATCCTCACGGCGAACATCGAGGCGAGCGACGGCGGCAAGGCGATCGTCGCGGGCAACGAGCGCGTGATCCGCGCACGGTTGTCGGACGCGAAGTTCTTCTATGAGGCTGATCTGAAGAAATGTCGAGAGATGCCAATAGAAGCGCGTTTGAAGAAATTCGAGCAAATCGTGTTCCATGAGAAGCTCGGCACGCAGGCGGAGCGAATTAAAC